>JAZUCY010000079.1:0-33969 GCA_045639365.1 Paludibacteraceae bacterium | reverse complement strand
AGAATAAGCAGAGGCTTCACCATAGGTATCATGGATATTCCAACCTAACTTCTCATCATCTGCCGTCTGTAACCAAACTACTCCACCGCACAACACCGCTACCAGAACAACGGCAATAAATACATTTACGTTTCTTTTCATTTTTTTCTTTTAACTTTATCTTTGTACCTTAAAAAATTCAACAAACATCCATACCAATAGCGCACTACCGATACCATGTACGTAAGATAAAGTAGAAATGATGAAAAAATCACCTAATATCCCCTTAACAGCATACACACTAACCACTACCACCTTGCAGCACAAGAAGTTAGATAGTATCGACTGTTATTACTTTGGGTTATTAAGTGTCAAAATTTGCGAAGTCTCGAACAGCAAACCAAAGCGCTAACAACGCTATAAAATATGTCCTGAACCCGTCCAATGCGAGCAAACGAAAGTACGCACCGAACAAAATTCGCGACAAAGGTACAACATTTTTTCGAATCACACAAATTTTTGGACGTGTTTTTAATAAAAATAACGATTTTCTTAATTATAATACAGAAATCTTAAAAAATAACCTACTTTCATTTGTTTTGTTTGCGTATGTACATTTTTTTTTGTACCTTTGCAGCCCAATGAAACATATTCGTATCATATCTCCCGCCAGTGCTATAGATGCGCAATGGATTAATCGCGCCAAAGTTCGCTTAGAACAGTGGGGATTTTCCGTATCCGTAGGCGAACACGCATACGGCAATATCGGTCGTTTCTCTGCCCCAGACGAGCAACGCGTAGCCGATCTGAACAAAGCCTTGGCGGATCCCGATGTGGACATCATCCTATGTAGTCGTGGAGGTTATGGTCTGCAACGCATTATAGACCAGATTATTCTACCCAATCGCCCTAAAACGCAGTGGCCACTGGTCGTAGGATTCTCCGACATCACGGCTCTGCACAGCCTATTGAGCCTGCATGGCGTACCATCGCTGCATGCCAATATGTGCAAAGACTTGTCATTATTACCCGATGATGATATTGCATTAATGGCTGAGAAAGAGCTCCTGATGACGTCCGACTATATAGCCCCTTTATCGTTCACCTCGCATCTTTTGCCCCTTAGCTATCACCCTGCGCCTCACAACGCACGTTCGCCATATACCATTCACCATACGTCTCACTTCCCGCTCAACCGTTCTGGAGAAGCCACTGGTCAACTCATCGGCGGAAACCTGAGCGTACTATACGGTTTGCAAGGAACACCATACAGCCTGAACAAGATTATTGACGCATGCGCAGAACCACCGATCTTATTCATCGAAGACATTAGCGAAAACCACTACCATATTGACCGCATGTTGCACAACCTACGCATGAGCGGTATCTTTGACAAAATCAGCGGTTTGGTAGTAGGGCAATTCACCGACTGCGCAGATGACGTCTCTATGGGGTGCACACTGCTGGAGTCTATCCGTCAGATAGCAGAACCCTATCATTTCCCTATCCTCTTTGACTACCCATCAGGACATATTGACTCCAATTACCCACTGCTATTTTCGCAAAAATATCACCTGTCTGTAACTAATTTTTAGCAATTCGAGCAGTTTATTAACAAAAAAACAACAAAAAAGGGACAGATATTTGGCAGTTTGTAAATATTTTTGTACCTTTGCAGGCGATATGCGTCATGTCTTGCACGATTTTTGTACAAGAGACAACAGAAAATCAAAATTAAATAAAACAATATGAAAAAATCATTATTCCTTGTGTCGGTAATTGCAGTGGCTTTGCTGACATCATGCGGAACCGCTGTTCAACCAGAGCAAGTTTCCGTTAACCCAAGTCCATTGACTGTGGTGGGTAATAAAGTAGAAGCAGAAATCACAGGTACTTTCCCTGTGAAGAAATTTGCTAAGAATGCCGTTTTAACTGTTACCCCTGTATTGAAATACAACGGCGGTGAGGCAGTGAGCAAATCTGTAACCTACGTAGGCGAAAACGCTAAAGAGAATGGTCAAGTAGTATCGTACAAAGAGGGTGGCAAATATACCCAAATCGCTATCTTTGACTACGTACCTCAAATGGTAAAATCAGAACTCTACTTGCGTTTCGAGGCTCGTTCTGGTAACAAAGTGGTGACTTTGCCAGACATGAAAATCGCTGACGGTGTTGTTTCTACCGCTAAACTCGTGGCTGCTACAGCAGAAGAGGTAAAACCTCAAATCACAGCGGACAAGTTCCAACGCATTATCCAAGAAGTACAAGAGGCAGATATCCGCTTCCTCATCCAACAAACCACCTTGCGCAACTCTGAGTTGAAATCGCAAGAGATGAAGGATCTCCACGCTGCTATCAAAGATGCTGACGTTGCTGAGAACAAAGCTATCAACAAAATTGAGGTAGCTGGTTACGCTTCTCCAGATGGCGAGCAAGGTTTGAACGAGAAATTGGCTGACGCACGTCAAGCTAACGCTGAGAAATATTTGGCAAAACAACTCAAGAAAGCGAAAGTAAACGCTGAGATCGAGTCTAATGTTACCGCTGAGGACTGGGCTGGTTTCCAAAAAGCTATGGAGGCAAGCAACATCCAAGACAAAGAGTTGGTACTCCGCGTACTCAGCATGTACACCGATCCAGAGGAGCGTGAGACACAAATCAAGAACCTCAGCGCTGTTTACAAGACTATCGCTGACGAGATCTTGCCAGCTTTGCGCCGTAGCCGTCTCATCTTGACTACCGACTTGATTGGTAAGTCTGACGAAGAAATTGCAACTTTGGCTAAGAATGACCCTCGCGCATTGAGCGTAGATGAGTTGCTCTATGCTGCTACCCTCACCCAAGACGCTGCTGAGAAAATAGCCCTCTACACCAAGGCTACTGAGCTCTTCCCACAAGACCACCGCGCATACAACAATATCGGTATGATCCAATTCTCACAAAGCAAGGTGGCTGACGCTCGTCGCAGCTTCGCTAAAGCACTCAAATTGGCTCCTGCTGATCCAGACGTGAACTACAACGCTGGTATCGCTGCTTTGGCAGAAAACGATCTCGTACAAGCAGAGCAATATTTGGGCAAAGCAGTTGGCACCAAGGGTGATCTCAAAGCTGCTATGGGTACCCTCTACACCATGAAGGGTGATTATAGTGCTGCTAAGACAGCATACGGCAACGAGGCAACCAACAACGCTGCTGTACAACAAATCCTCAACGAGGACTATGCTGCTGCTCGCCAAACACTCGCACGCGTAGCTAAGCCTAACGCTACCACCGCTTACTTGGCTGCTGTAGTGGGCGCACGCACCAATGACCGCGAAGCTGTATATAGCAACCTCAAGGTAGCTGTACAACGCAATGCACAAATGAAGGCAAAAGCTCAAAACGACATTGAGTTTGCTAAGTATCAAGCAGACGAGCAATTCCAAGCAATTGTTAAATAATGTCTATACTTTTTCCAAAAGTACCCAAACCACGTGAGTGGGACTATCGCCCCATTTACTACGACAAAGAGAAGGAGGCGCGCAAGGATAAACTTGCGCGTCTTCATCGTGGGTCATTTCGCGAAGCACACGAAGCCAATACCCATCGTCGCAAAGATCCTGCTAAACGCGCTTCTAAACTCATCTTTTGGATTGCGCTATTGGCTTTGTTATTGTTTGCTTTCAACTATCTGCTATGAGTGATATCATTCATCTTTTGCCAGACAACGTTGCCAACCAGATTGCAGCTGGTGAGGTGATACAGCGACCTGCCTCTTGTCTCAAAGAACTGGTGGAAAACGCATTGGATGCTGGTGCCAATAACATCCGCATCCTGGTGAAAGATGGTGGTAGAACACTCCTGCAAGTCATTGACAACGGCAAGGGCATGAGTCCTACCGATGCGCGTATGGCTTTCGAACGCCACGCGACCTCCAAGATTAGTCAAGCATCCGATCTCTTCCAACTGCGCACCATGGGATTCCGTGGAGAGGCACTCGCCAGTATCTGTGCCGTCGCACATGTCGAAGTCAACACCCGACGACCTGAAGATGAGGTCGGTACACACCTTGAGATAGCAGGTTCAGAGGTCATCACACAAAATGTGACACAATGCCCCATCGGAACCAATATCCGCGTCAAAAATCTCTTCTACAACGTCCCCGCACGACGTAAGTTCCTCAAAACAGATCAAACGGAGATGCGCAACATTCTCACCGAATATCAACGCATCGTCTTGGTCAATCCCCAGGTACAATTCACACTCGTTAATAACGACGAGATTATATCTGAACTGCCTTCATCTAGCACCAAACAGCGCATTGAAGCCATATTTGGACATACATCTAAACCTTTCACAGCACAAGTTGTTGATGTTCAAGCAAATACAGAATTGGTAAACATCCACGGTTTCGTCGGAAAACCAGAGATAGCTACCAAGAATAGCCAACAGTTTTTCTTTGTTAATGGACGCTACATGCGCCACCCTTATTTCCACAAAGCCATCATAACCGCTTATTCTGGATTATTATCACCAGACCATAATCCTTCCTATTTCATCTATTTTGACATCCAACCCGATGCCATAGATGTCAATATCCACCCTACCAAGACCGAAATCAAGTTTGCCGATGAGCAAGCCATCTTCCAGATTCTACTGGCTGCTGTACGCGAAGCCTTAGGCAAATTCAACATAACCCCCTCATTGGATTTCACATCCGAAACGCATATTGAGATACCTCAAGTAACTCCACAAGCCACGCCTATTGCTATACCTCGCCTACAAGTGAATCCCGCCTACAACCCCTTCAAGCAGTCTGCACCTCACAAGACATCCAACTCACACTGGGAAAAACTATACACCCAACCCGTTGCAGATAGTATCACCCCAGCTGAAGAATCATTGCTATTCCGCTTTCTAGCCATAGACGATTCCACGCCCATCATGCAGTGGCAAAGCAAATACCTGATCCTCCCCACCCCACAGGGGCTGATGATGGTACATTCCCATCGCGCGCATACGGCTATCCTATACCAAGAAATGCTTGCCCAACTCAGGCAACACCAAGGTATCTCCCAACAACTTCTCTTCCCCGAAGCAATCGAACTTTCCAACGAAGACATGCATACCCTGCAGGCTCTACAGGATGATCTATCGGTCATTGGCTTTGGTTTGGACCAATTATCACCCAACGCATATACTATCACTGCTGTCCCTATGCAGCTGGGGCAAGCCAATCCTTGCGAAACACTCCTACAGGTCATTCATCAGGTACAAGACACGGGGTCTAGTGCCACCCAACAGTGGCATGAAGCTATGGCAATAGCATTGGCAGACAAGATGGCTATACCCGCAGGCAAATCGCTCAACGATGCTGAAATGCGCGACTTGCTCACCCGACTACATCAAAATCACCCAGCACAATATCTCAGCAATGGTCAAACCATATTCATAATCCTCACTCCAGATGAAATACAACGACGCTTCTAAACTCATCCTCGTGTGTATATTGAGCCTGCTGATAGTGGCATGCGCCCCTCAAGCTGACACCCTCACCATTTTACACACCAACGACACCCACTCACAAGTGGAACCTATTGCTACTGGCAAACGCGACGGCAATCATGCTGGGTACGCACGCCGATTGGGTATCATCCAACAAGAGAGAACCTTAGACCCCAACCTTATATTAGTGGACGCGGGCGACTTCTGCCAAGGTACACCCTACTTCAACTTCTATCACGGTCGCATTGAGATAGACGCCATGAACCGTATGGGTTACGATGCCATCACGCTCGGCAACCATGAGTTTGACAATGGAGTGGACACCCTGGCAGCGGTACTTAAGAATGCTCAGTTCGCTATCGTCTCTGCCAATTATGATGTACAGGGCACGCCGCTTGAGGGGATCGTACAACCATATACTATTGTTTCGCGCGCGGGCATACGCGTAGGTATATTAGGTGTAGGTGTGAATCCTCAGGGACTGATTGCAGACAAGAACTTCGCGCCAGTACAATACCTTGACCCATTCAGTTCGGCGCAAGAAGCCGCTACAGAACTCAAAATGCGCCACCATTGCGACATCATTATCTGCCTCAGCCACCTCGGCACACAAACCGACGAGAAGCTCGCCATGCAGTCCAAATATATCGATGTCATAGTCGGTGGACATACCCACAAAATCATCACCAACCATTATGTGGAAAATAGCGAAGGACATTCCGTTTTATTGACCCAAATGGGCAAATCTGGGGCAAGAATTGGCAAAATAACACTCAAAATAGGCAAATAAGTGCACAAAAATGTAAAAAAATTTGCATATTCCAAAAAAAAGTAGTTACTTTGCACCCGATTTCGCAGAGAATAAATAGAAGATAAAGAAAAAATAGTATAATTAACAACAAAAAAATTGTAATTATGTCAGCAATTGAATCAAAAGTAAAAGCTATCATCGTTGATAAATTGGGCGTTGAAGAATCACAAGTAACTCCAGAGGCAAGCTTCACTGCAGACCTCAACGCAGACTCTCTTGACACAGTAGAGTTGATTATGGAGTTTGAGAAAGAGTTTGGTGTTTCTATTCCAGACGAGGACACTCAAAAAATCAACTGCGTAAAAGACGTTATTGATTATATTGAGAAACTTCAAGCGTAAGTTATCACAACTTTAGACTATTATCATGACGAGTTTGTGGGTATCCACAAACTCGTTAGGTGTGTGTAATATATGAAACTAAAACGAGTTGTTGTCACAGGTATAGGCATGGTTACACCATTGGGAAATGATGTGCCTACCGTCTGGAACAATCTACTGGAGGGGAAAAGCGGAGCAGGCTCAATCACCCATTTTGATGCCTCTAAATTTAAAACGCAGTTTGCCTGCGAAGTCAAAGATTTAGACATGTCCTCCCTACTTGACTCCAAGGAGTTGCGCCGTTACGACCGCTATATCCTTTATGCTATCAAGTCAGCCGAAGAGGCCATACGAGATGCACAAATCACTCTTCCTGCACAGAATCCGCTTCGCTACGGCGTTATCTATGGCAGCGGTATGGGCGGTATAAAGGCGCTTGACACCAATATCGGTGCTTTTGGCGCTGGCGATGGCACTCCTCGTCATAGTCCATTCTTCATACCGATGGCTATCGCCAATATGGCGGCAGGTATGTTGGCTATACGCTACGGCTTCAAGGGTGTCAATTATGCCACTACATCGGCCTGTTCGTCATCCGCACATGCCATTGCCAATGCCTACTACCAAATTCGTATGGGTCTGGCTGATGTAATCCTCACGGGCGGCAGCGAAGCAGCTGTCGAATGCGCAAGCGTTGGCGGATTCAACGCCATGCATGCGCTCTCCACACGCAACGATTCTCCCCAGACGGCTTGCCGACCTTTCTCCGCGTCACGCGACGGATTTGTCCTTGGCGAAGGAGCAGGCTCGCTCATTCTGGAGGAATATGAACATGCCGCAGCGCGAGGCGCACATATCTACGCCGAGCTCGTAGGCTGTGGACTGACGGCTGACGCCTACCACCTCACCGCCTCCGACCCTGAAGGAGCAGGTGCCAAGAACGCCATGCAGCTGGCCATCAACGAGGCTAATATTACCCCACAGCAGGTGGACTATATCAATACGCATGGCACCTCTACGCCACTGGGTGATGTGGCAGAAGTTAAAGCCATCAAGGACCTCTTCGGGGAGCATGCTTACCAACTGTCCATCACATCCTCCAAGTCAATGACGGGTCACCTGTTAGGTGGCACAGGTGCAGTGGAAGCCATCATCTCCCTGCTATCCATGCAGCATGGTATTGTGACGCCTACTATCAACCACGAGGAAGGTGACGAGGATCCAAATATAGATTACAATCTCAATTTCACATTCAACAAAGCGCAGCAACGCGAAATCACCTACGCCATGAGCAATAATTTTGGCTTTGGAGGTCACAACGCTTGCTTGCTCTTCAAACGAATTTGAAATATTGAATAATTTTGAACGAACATAAAGCGGCTATGCCGCACTATTTATTAACTGTTTTATTTTTAAGGTATTATGATTACAAGTAAAATTGGTGAGAACGCAGGTTTGATCTGGAACGCATTACAAGGTGGTGCTCTCACTCTCAAAGCTTTGAAGAAAGCTACAAAATTGAAAAACGACGAATTGAACCTCGCTTTGGGTTGGTTGGCTCGCGAAGGTAAGGTTGCATTTGAAGAGGCAGAAGAACTCACAATCTCTCTTCTCTAATTCCAATAGGGCTGTTGGACGTAGGTCTGACAGCCTTATTTTGCTTATTACATTTTAATATCTTCTAACTACTATGAATATTGCTATCGTGGGCGCTTCGGGCGCCGTAGGACAAGAGTTGCTTCGTATTTTGGCTCAACGCAACTTCCCCGTTTCAAATCTTAGACTTTTCGGTTCTGCACGCAGTGCAGGCACTATATATACTTTCTGCGACAAGGAATATGTTGTAGAAGAACTTCAGCATGGCGATCTTTTCAAAGGTATTGATATTGCTTTTGTGTCCGCAGGCGGCTCTGTGTCAAAAGAATTTGCAGAGGATATCACTCGTCATGGAGCGATTATGATTGATAACTCGTCTGCTTTCCGTATGGACGATCAAGTCCCACTGGTAGTCCCAGAGCTCAACGCTGATGATATCCATCAAGCGCTTCGCGAGGGAGGCAAACGTATCATTGCCAATCCCAATTGTACTACTATCATCATGGCGGTGTGCCTGAAAGCTATTGAGCAACTCTCGCATATCAAGCGCGTGCATGTATCATCTTATCAATCGGCTTCCGGAGCAGGTGCTTCGGCTATGGCAGAGTTGGAAGAGCAATACCGTCAAGCGATTAATGGTGAGGAGGTAGAGCATCATAAGTTCGCTTATCAGTTGGCCTATAACCTCATTCCTCAGATTGATGTGTTTGGCGATGACGACTATACCAAAGAGGAACTGAAAATGTACCACGAGACGCGCAAAATCATGCACTCGGATATTGCGGTATCAGCTACATGCGTCCGCGTTCCTTCTTTGCGTGCACACTCTGAGGCAATTTGGGTAGAGACAGAACAACCTCTCACGCCAGAGCAAGTGCGCAAAGCTCTGGCTAACGCCAAAGGCGTACAGGTGATAGACAAGCCTGCTAACCTCGGCAAACCAATAGCCTATAGCCAATCGCCAATAACCAATAGCCAATCACCAATAGCCCAAACCCTCCCCTACCCTATGCCTCTGTATCTAAGCGGTACCGATGATGTGTATGTGGGTCGTATACGTCGTGACTTGGCGAACGAAAATGGTATCACCTTCTGGTGTGTAGGCGACCAAATACGCAAAGGAGCAGCCCTTAATGCAGTACAAATTGCAGAAAAGTTGATATAATTCGCTTTTTATTTTCAAATATGCAAAAATTATTGTACCTTTGCAACGTAATTTGTGTGAAAGCTGCAACGTATGACCATCTTAAACATAGAAACATCCACTTCTTGCTGCTCGGCGGCCATCAGTATTGATGGCATACCAGTAGCCTCCGTTGAGAATCTCAACAACGCTAACCATGCCAGCGAGTTGCCTCGTTTCGTAGAACAACTTCTCACAACTGCCAAGCAAAGTGGTTGGCAGTTAGATGCAGTAGCTTTATCGCAAGGTCCTGGTAGTTATACGGGATTACGCATTGGAGCTAGCACCGCTAAGGGGATATGTTATGGTTTGAATATTCCTCTTATCCCTATTGATACCTTGCAGGTGCTTTGCGCCTCCGTTCCTTCCGATATGCTACCCGACCAAGTTATGCTTTGTCCGATGTTGGATGCACGGAGAATGGAAGTATATACAGCGTTATACCAGCAAACGGGCAATCAATTGTCCGCCATTTGCGAGGTACAAGCGATGATTATTGATGCAGACGCTTTCGCTGAGACCTTGGCGGAGCAACCCATATATTTCTTTGGCAACGGAGCTGCCAAATGCCAACCCGTCATTATGCACCCCAATGCCCATTACTTGGACAATATCGTTCCACAAGCCAAGCACATGGGCATGCTGGCAGAGAAGCAACAAAACTCGTTAAATGTCAAGCAGATGGCATACTACGAACCATTTTATTTGAAAGAATTTGTGGCTGCACCCAGCCATATCAAAGGATTAAAATAGGGACAATTTTATCAGTTTTTTTTGGATGAAAAGCAAAATGTATATAATTTGGTGCCTTGCCATGCTCACCTTGGCAAGTTGCTCCACGCAAAAGAACACTTGGGCAAGTCGCAGTTTTCATCAGACCAAGACCAAGTTCAATATCCACTACAATGGTCAATTGGCTTTTGGTGAAGGATTAGAAGCGATTAGCGAAGCGCACGATGATGACTATTCTGCCATCCTTCCGCTCTACCCTGTTTCCAACCATGAAGCAGCACAAGCGGCCTCCTCTCAGATGGATCGCACCATTGAGAAATGCCGCAAGTGTATCAAACTGCATAGCATCAAATCTCGTCCTAAGAAAATCAATCACCAGAAGCGCCGTAACGACCCTAAATACAAAGCATGGTTAGAGCAAGAAGAGTTCAACAACCAGATGGACAACGCATGGCTTTTGTTGGCGCAAGCCGAGTTCCATAAGGGCGACTTCTTAGGTAGTATCAGCACCTTCAACTATATCGCACGCCATTATGCATACGACAAGGATATCGTAGCGCAATGCCAACTCTGGGCTGCACGCGCATACGCTGAGATGGGCTGGTTATACGAAGCTGAAGATGTCCTCTCAAAAGTCCAAGAGGCAGACCTCTCACGCAAAAGCGCTCCTCTCTATGCAGCTGTTTCTGCCGATTTGTTGCTGAAGACTGACCGATACAAAGAGGCAATACCTTTCGTGAAGATTGCTCTTCCGAACGAATCGCGCAAGGGATATCGACCACGTTTCCAATATGTATTGGCGCAACTCTACCAACTACAGAACGACAAGAACGCTGCTCGCTATGCCTACGAGAAGGTGCTCAAAATGCAACCCGATAGCGAGATGGACTTCAATACCCGATTGCAGTTGGCACAACTCGCCGAAAATCCTGATAATGCGGTTAAACTCCTCACCAAGATGGCTAAGCAAGACAAGCACAAGGACCGCCTTGACCAGATTTACGGCATCTTAGGTGACATCTTCCTTGCCCGCAAAGATACAGCCAAAGCCCTCGAATACTATGCCCAAGGCATCGAAGGCAGCACCAAAAACGGTGCCAACAAAGCGGCTGTACTCATCACGGCAGGTGATATTTATTACGAGCAACGCGACTACGCAAAAGCCAGTCCATGCTATAAGGAGGCTACCCAGATACTTTCCGTACAGCACGATGACTACAAGCGTATTCAACGTCGTTCCGAAACCCTAGACGCCTTGGTAGTAGAGTCTTCTACGGTGCAACTACAAGACTCGCTCCAACACTTGGCTACGCTAACCGAGGAGGAGCAACTCAAAGTGGTAGAACAAATTATCGCCGACCTTATCAAAGCTGAAGAAGAGGAAGCAGAACGTGCTGCACAAGCAGAGCGCGAAGCCGAGAACAACAGCGGTCCTCGTAGTGTGAATACAGGCAACATGTTAGGTGGCGGAGGCTCTGCCGAATGGTACTTCTATAACCCTCAACTCATGCGCTCGGGACAGCAGACTTTCCGCCAACAATGGGGCAATCGTACGCTCGAAGACAACTGGCGTCGCATCAGCAAAGCAGCTACCAGTTCCTTCATGGAGGACATGGCAACCGATGAACTCACCAACGATTCTGTGCCTACCGACTCTACCGCCATGGCTGCACCTGTCGAAACAGACAACCACAAACCTGAATTCTACCTCCAACAGATACCTAAGACGGAAGAGGACTTTGCTCGTTCCAACGAACTAATCGCCAACGCCCTATACAATCTGGTCTATATCTATCGCGATGAGGTAGGGGACCAAGCACTGAGCGATGAGACGTTCCGCGACTTCTGTCGCCGTTTCCCCAACGACCCTCGCCTCAAGGATTTGTACTATATGCAATACCTCACCGCCTTGAAAGATAACCAATCTGTCGCAGCGGAACAATACAAAAACGATATTCTCCGCCTCTTCCCCGAGTCGCAAGAGGCATATATCGTGTCGCAACCCGACTACTTTGACCGACTACAACGTATGGCTATGGAGCAAGACTCCATCTACGAGTCCACATACAATGCCTATCGCAAGAGCCAATACCAAACGGTCAAAACAAACAAACAGTATGTAGAGGAAAACTATCCACTCTCTCCTCTCATGCCACGCTTCCTTTTCCTCAATGCCATTTCAGTAGCTAAGACCAACGGACAAGGGGCCTTTATTGACGAACTGCATGATATGGTCAGTCGCTATCCAGACAACGAACTAGCAGCTATGGCAAAGGATATGCTCGCCCTCATGGGACAAGGAGCAGAAAGCCAAAAGGGCGGTGAGATGGCGTCTCTGCAAGACCGACGCGAAGTCATATCTACCACTTCCACGGAGCAACAAGATACCACTATCGCCTTCAGTACTGCCACCAACGAACCATCATTCGTCTTATTGGTGTTGCCACGCGATGAGAAGCGACTGAATACAATATTGTACGAGGTGGCACTATACAACTTCTCACAGTTCATGATAAAGGACTTCGACCTCAAGCAACTCCCTATGTTCACTATAGGCGAGTCAGCAGTGCAAGTATCGGGCTTTGCGAATATGGATGAAGCTATGTGGTACAAGAATATGGTGAAGAAGAATATTGATCTCATGCAGATTTTGCAAGCCAACGAGGCGCAGGTCATTTCCATCACACAGACCAACTTCGACTTGATTGGCAAACACTTCACATTAGACGAATATCTCGAATGGGCGAAATAACCCATAACTCGTTCAGATAGTGTTATACCAACCTACATGCACGAAAAAAGCAACCGAGTTTTTGGTTGCTTTTTTGTAGCGGGACCCAGGATTGAACTGGGGACCTCATGATTATGAATCATGCGCTCTAACCAGCTGAGCTATCCCGCCTTTGTCGGAACTCGCTTTTCGCAACTGCTATACCGCAGTTTTCTCGAACGCGGGTGCAAAGGTACTACATTTTTTTGACATGACCAAATATTTTTGTATTTTTTTGTAAAAATCTTGTTGGAATGTCTTTTTTGTAGTACTTTTGCAGTGGTTTTAGCCCAATCGGCAACGCGCTGACTGAATTATCCTACTTGACTACCGTTCTTGACTGGTGCAGTAACCGTAGTGACAACCAACTTGCCGTCCGCATCTACCGCAGATAGAATCATACCTTGCGACTCAACACCCATCATCTTGCGAGGAGGGAAATTGGCAATAAACAGCACCTGCTTACCCACCAAAACCGATGGATCGGGATAACTCTGCGCAATACCCGATAGGATAGTACGACCGCCCATGCCATCGTCCAAACGGAACTGTAACAAACGGTCAGACTTCTTCACAGGTTGGCAATCTAACACCGTTGCCACACGTATATCCATCTTACTAAATTCGTCGATATTGGTATTCTCCTTTATCTCAACAGGTTTCCAGTTCTTGAGTGTCTCTTGCTTCTCTGCCTCCTCGTTGGCTGCCTTGATTGAAGCCAAGCGGTCCAATTGTGCTTGGATAATAGCATCCTCTATCTTCTCAAAGAGCAGACTAACCTCGCCCAACGCTTGACCCTCTTGAAGGAGGTTAATATTGCCAAGTTCCTCCCACTTGAGTTCGGTCATAGAGAGCATCTCACGCAGTTTAGCCGATGAAAATGGCAAGAATGGTTCAAACGCAATACTCAGATTAGCAGCGATTTGGAGAGCGAGATGCAAGATAGTAGCTGTGCGATCCATATCGGTCTTTGCCACCTTCCAAGGTTCGGTATCTGCAAGGTATTTGTTACCTATGCGGGCAAGGTTCATTGCCTCTTTTTGAGCATCGCGGAAGCGGAAATCGTTCAGCAGTTTCTCCACTTCTGCCTTAACATTTTGGAACTCAGCAATAGTAGCTTGGTCGTACTCATTAAAGGTGCCTGCAGCAGGTACTTTGCCATCAAAATACTTCTTGGTGAGCACGAGAGCGCGGTTCACGAAGTTACCATATATGGCCACCAACTCGTTGTTGTTGCGCGCTTGGAAGTCTGCCCAAGTGAAGTCATTGTCCTTGGTCTCAGGTGCGTTGGCTGTCAGCACATAGCGCAGCACATCCTGCTTGCCAGGGAAGTCCACCAAGTACTCATTGAGCCAAACAGCCCAGTTGCGCGAAGTGGAGATCTTGTCACCCTCGAGGTTGAGGAACTCATTAGATGGCACATTATCTGGCACAATATAACTGCCCTCTGCCTTCAACATAGTTGGGAAGACGATACAATGGAAGACGATATTATCCTTACCAATAAAGTGAATGAGGCGAGTAGATGGGTCTTTCCACCATGTCTCCCAGTTACCAAACTGCTCGGGCTTAGCATCGCAGAGCTCTTTGGTGTTGGAGATATAGCCGATAGGCGCATCAAACCACACATAGAGCACTTTGCCCTCAGCACCCTCTACTGGTACAGGGATACCCCAATCGAGGTCACGGGTCACAGCGCGAGGACGCAGACCGCCATCGAGCCAAGACTTACACTGACCATAGACATTAGGACGCCACTCTTTGTGGTCCTGCAGGATCCACTCTTCCAGCCATTGTTGGTACTGGTCGAGAGGGAGATACCAGTGCTTGGTCTCTTTCTTGGTGAGCGGGTTGCCATTGATGGTGTTGTATGGATTGATGAGTTCATCGGGTGATAATGTAGCACCGCATTTCTCACATTGGTCACCATAAGCACCCGCAGCATGGCAGCGAGGGCACTCGCCACGGATATTGCGGTCAGTGAGAAATTCTTGTGTCTCTGGATCGTAGAACTGCTCTGAAGTCTGCTCGACAAACTTGCCATTATCGTAGAGATGACGGAAGAAATCCGAAGCCAACTGATGGTGTATCTTACTGGTAGTACGCGAATAGACATCAAACGTAATACCAAAACCCTCGAAAGAGTCCTTGATGATTTTGTGGTAGCGATCTACCACCTCCTGAGTAGTGATACCCTCCTTGCGCGCGCGGATGGTGACAGGTACACCATGTTCATCGCTACCGCCTACGAAGAGAACATTCTCGCCCTTGAGGCGAAGGTAGCGGACATAGATGTCGGCTGGTACATACACGCCCGCCAAGTGTCCGATATGCACTGGACCATTGGCATACGGAAGGGCCGTAGTTACAAGTGTTCGTTGAAAAGAATTCATATAATTTATAATTTGACTATTTACATTTTTTTGCGATTTGACTATTTGGTTATTTTGTTTTATCGGATTCAGTAATGCCGAACGCAGGAGCAAGATAGACATTCTCCAATTCGTTGGTTGTGACAGACTTAATCTTTTCGCCCTGCGCCACAGAGATTTTGCCTGTCTCCTCTGACACCACAATAGCCAGCGCATCGGTCTTCTCGGTCAATCCCAATGCTGCACGATGACGCAGACCATAAGACTTAGGCAAGTCCTGACGTTTAGAAACTGGCAAGATACATGCTGCAGCATGGATACGCCCTGCGGAAATAATCATAGCACCGTCATGCAAAGGGGTGTTCTTAAAAAAGATATTCTCAATGATACGCACCGATATAGCAGCATCCACCACTTCGCCCGTATCGCTATACTCGCTCAATCCCTGCTGGTTAGCAATCACAATCAGCGCACCCGTCTTGGAGGCCGACAAATGCGAACATGCCAAGACGATACTATCAATCTGACGTTGTGCCTTCTCCACATTGCGTGTCTTAGACCAATGGCGACGGATACGCTCCATATTGAAGCGAGCACCTATGCCATAGAAGAATGAACGTATCTCCGTCTGGAAGATAATCACTAACGCGACAGCACCCACACTGATAAAACGCTCAAACAATGCGCCTGTCAGTTCCAAATCAAATACATAACTAACCAACATCCATGTTAAGACAAACGCTAATATGCCCCAAAACAGGTTGCTGGCACCCGACTTACGCAAGAGCTGATATCCACCAAACAATATGGTGGCTACCATGAGAATGTCGATAATATCCTTGATTCCGATGTACATATCTTTGGTTTATAATTTATTAGTGTATGGGGTTAAAGTGTAAAGGCTGTGGTTATGCGTGTGTTAACTGGTGTATTTGTATAGCTTGGCGGGCAGCGGCAACATCGTGGACACGCAATATATTGGCTCCACGCTCCAGTGCCAACGTGTTTGCCGCAACAGTGGCAGCCAGCACATCCTCAGGAGTCGTCATCAAGGGTTTGTAAAGCATAGACTTACGTGAGACACCGACCAGCACAGGAGCACCAATCGTCTGTAGCACATCTAACTGACGAAGCAAGGCATAGTTCTGCTCTACCGTCTTACCAAATCCAAAACCAGGGTCCACTATCACATCTGCTACCCCAAGGCGATGGAGTTTATCCACATATTGCTCCAGAAAGTGCAAGACATCCACCATGGCAGGTTCAGCAGTCTTCTGGGCATGCGTGAGTATATACGGTACGTGGCATCTCGCAGCTAACTCCCACATCCGTGGATTGGCATCAGCGCCCGACACATCGTTGATCATATCTGCCCCTTTCGCAAGGGCCTGCTTCGCAATCTCTACTCGAAAAGTATCTATCGAAATAGGCACTTCGCTCCAGTGATGACGAATCATCTCCAATCCCCGACTGAGTAACCGCCACTCCGTTGCTGCATCTACAGGCGTAGAATGAGGACGCGTAGAGCATGCACCCAAATCCAATATATCCGCCCCCGAACGCAATGCTCCTTCCACATACGACAACAACGCAGACTCACACGTCACATCGCACGACGTATAAAAACTATCGGGCGAAAAATTGATGATTGCCATCACACGAGGGCTTGACAAATGCATCAATTGGTGACGTATTAAAAGCGACATCTCCATTTGACCTGCAAAGTTACAAAAAATATTGGGATTACGCCAAGTTTTTGGAAAAAAGAGTAAGAAAAAAGTACGTTTTTTTTAGAAAAAGAGGTTTTTACATACTTTTTTACCTATTTTTTAGGTCATTTGAGTTTTTTTTTGTAACTTTGCAGGCTGAAATAAAAAGTGAATATTTTTTTGCAAAAATTATGAATACAACAACGAAAATTGTACTTTTAAGTTTGGTAGTTATCTTGAGTGCATGCGGTAGCAGCAAAGACACTAAAGATTTGACTACTGTGAAGTCGTACTACACAGGTGCTAAGCACTTTGACCCAAAGACCACCAATTTCCAAGCGTTTGCGGGCAATACTACCGTAACCCCTCCAGGTATGCTTATGATTCCTGGTGGTTCGTTTACCATTGGTCAGATGGACGAGTTCATCACCGCTCCCCACAACAGCGAGCGCCGTACATTGACGGTGAGTTCGTTCTATATGGACAAATACGAAGTGACCAATTTAGGTTGGCGTGAGTATGTAGATTGGGTTGCATACGTTTTTGGGCAATACAATGAAGAGATTGTCGCAGCTACTATTCCAGATAGTTTGGTATGGCGCAACGAGATGGCATATAATGAGCCTTACGTAGAGAACTACTTCCGCCACCCTGCGTATAGTTTCTATCCTGTAGTGGGTGTGAGTTGGGATCAAGCCATGGCGTTCTGTCAATGGCGTACTGACCGCGTGAACGAACGACTGCTCATTGAGGGCAAGTATTTGGCTCCATTCCCATATGATAAGATTGGACCTAACACCTACCTCACTGAAGAAGAAATCGATGAGTTCCTCAAGCGTAATGAGGAGCATCCTGAGTATGCTAAATACAACAAAGAAAGCGTACAAGTGCCTCTATATATCGCCAAAATGAACGGCTATGAGGGTGCTGAAGTTGCCAACGAAGACGGCAGTGCACCTAGTGTTACAATGTACCGTTTGCCATACGAATGGGTGAGAGATCAGTTTGTTTTCAACACGGAGAAATACCTGACCAGCAACCAATACAACCCTACCAAAGGCAAAAGCTCTCGCAAGAATGCACAAGGTGTTGATCGCAAAGTCACCAGTTCTGATGGCGTCATGGTCACAGGCTATCGTCTGCCTACCGAAGCAGAATGGGAGTATGCTGCATTTGCACCTATAGCCGATGAGGCTAACTATGGAAGCCCTACAGATGGCAAAATCTATCCATGGTCAGGTCTTCACCCACGTGACTTGAACAAGAAGGGCAAAGGTCAGATGATGGCCAATTTTGTACGTGGTCGTGGTGATTTGATGGGTATAGCAGGAGCTCCTAACGATGGATATGTAATCACTGCACCAGTAGATGCTTTTGCTGCTAACGACTTTGGTTTGTACAACATGGCGGGTAATGTTAACGAGTGGGTATTGGACGTGTATCGCGAGACCAGTTATGGTGTCATGGCGGAGTACAACCCTTATCGTGGTAACGTGTATTCAACTATTGTACGCGACTCATTGACCAACCAATACATCCTCTCTGCCACTGGATGCTTGACCGTAGAGTATCTCACAGCAAACGACAAACGTGATTACAAGGATGGTGATGCCACTACTCGTTTGGACACAGACTATCCTCTGGACACAACTGGACTCAGCGAAGAGCAAATGATGGATGTGAAATATGACCCAACTGACATTTTGGCTCCACAAATAACAAAGAACGCACGCGTATATAAGGGAGGCTCCTGGAATGACCGTATCTATTGGCTCAACCCTACTACAAGACGTTTTATGGACCAAAGCAAGTCCTCTTGCACAGTTGGTTTCCGCTGCGCAATGAGCGTTTTAGGCGATCAAATCGAAAACAAATAATAACATTATAACAATACCATTATGAATATCCCAGCAGAATTGCGCTACACCAAAGAGCACGAGTGGATTCGTGTAGAAGGCGATGTAGCATACGTAGGCATTACGGATTATGCACAATCCGAGTTAGGCGAGATCGTATTTGTGGACATCAACACAGTAGGTGAGACTGTAGGTCAAGACGAAGTGTTTGGCTCTGTAGAAGCTGTGAAGACCGTAAGCGACCTCAACATGCCTGTTACAGGCGAAGTGCTTGAAGTGAACGAAACCATTAATGACCAACCTGAGTTGGTAAACAACGATCCATACGGAGAGGGTTGGATGATTAAGATTCAAGTAGCTAACCCTGCAGAGTTGGACACACTGCTTGATGCTACCGCTTACCAAGCATTAATCGGATAAGACACTGCCCCACATATCTAAAAAAAGACCAATCGCTGAGATTGGTCTTTTTTTAGTTATATCAATGGGTATTAACGCGGAGCATTAAACCCTGAATATACCATCTCAATATCTATTGGATACTCGCTATCGTCAGCCGAATAGATGTATGTAGCAGATATGGTTTGCATCGGCTTCACTGACAATATCGTTGTTGAAGAAGGTGCCATGTTCACCGTCACAGGCACAAGCATGAAATTCAACGTACTCTTTGGTTCTTCCTCACGCAACAAATGTGTGAATAGTCCCGACAAATCGTATGAGTAGTAGTAGGACACATTGGCTAACGAATCGACGGTTGTAGAGATAGAAGCCAGAATAGCCGTCGTATCAGAAGGTAATTCATTCTTTGCAAAGAAGGACTCCATCTTGTCCTCTTGCACTAAGAGCATGTAACTTGCAGGTACATCCCACTGATCACGTGGGCGCTCCGAAGATGCCTCTTCGTAACGTAAATTCACCGTTAGATTAGCATGGTTTACATACAAGCGATAACTCTCCTCATCACCCAGTTGCTGACTCATTCGCTCAAGAATCTTGTCGGTATTCACCGATAAACGCGTGTAGATATTGGCAGGAGAAATCACATAATTAAGCCCCGACTGATTCAATTCCTCCAGAACGGCATCACGATTAGGATATATGTAACGATTGATTTGACGTACTTCTGAATTGACATAAAACATCTTCACATCGTTCACTACCGAGTCTGCCTCCTCAGCACGAGGATAAGAGAAATGATAGAATACCGCCATGCTTATATCCTTCACATACAACACCGTACTACCACCAAAAGCGGTAGAAATATACAGACCCTTGAACAACTGATTAAACGCCTCTTGAGAAGAGAAATCCTTAATAGCAAAAAATCGTTGTGCAAAGTCATGCGACAACTTCACTATAACGCATGGCATATAATAGCTGTCCGACATATATACAGAATCCGTTGGTTGTTGCGCATATATAACACGCATCTGCTCTGCGATATAGGTGGTGTCATGCAAACTACAGAAAGTGGACAAGGAGGTGTCATTAGGATAGCGGGTATCGTAATCCAGTGTAGCACGATCCATCTCATGCACTGTGATTCCCAATGGTGCTTTGCCATCACCATACCAATTCTCGTAATACAGATACAGACAGACTGAGTCCACCTCAGGATGTGTAGCCACTTGTTGCCCAGCTATTGTGATGGTATCTGGGTACTCAAAACCCACAGGACAAACCATTTGCGTGAGCAAATCTGCCTTGATAGTACCAAAATGTGTATCACACTCTCCCAAGAGGAAGGAGTCTGGCGACAAACTGATGGCCGAACTCTTCTGCAATGCTGATGTAACCACAAATGTATCCGCCTTCACACGAATCTGATCTTCGTTTTCCAATGCTGACGCTCCCGCGTTAATCACATCGTTCTGGCAACTATAAAACCCTGCAAGCAATGCAAGGAGAAAAATATAAATGATGTTTACTCTTTTCATTCTTTTTCACACAAACTATTACACAAAGCCATAAACTCAGCCTTGTTGTCTTCTTCGGAATATGGCAGTACCGTTTTTCCAGTATTATGCAGGTAGTTGCACAAGCGGGTATTGACATTTGGTGAATCCAACACAACGGCATCAGCGTGATCAATAGCCAGACGCATAAGGTCTTCGTATGCCACTGGCAATCCAGAGATGCTACGCACATCACTTTGCAACATGCCATCAAGCATCAGTTTCTCGGAAAACTTAGAGCCAAAAGGTTGTTTATACTCCTCGTTATCCAGCGATAGGACTAGCTTAGTATTCTCAAAGAATGGCGTATCAGCGTACGCTTTCTTAACATACAATGGCACTAAAGCAGACATCCAACCCGAGCAATATATCACATCAGGTGTCCATCGCAACTTCTTGACCGTCTCCAATACGCCACGAGCAAAGAAGATACAACGCTCATCGTTATCCTTAAACTCTACGCCTTGGTCATCCACCAAACCTTTGCGACGGTGGAAATAATCATCATTGTCAATGAAATAAATTTGAATACGAGCAGATTGCACACTTGCAACCTTGATGAGCAATGGGTGATCAGCATCTGCAATGATAATGTTTATACCTGACAAACGAATCACCTCGTGCAACTGATTGCGACGCTCATTTATTTCGCCAAACTTAGGCATAAACGTGCGAGTCTCAAAACCTTTCGCCTGAAAATACTCTGGCAATTGTCGGTTACGCAGGCGCATAGGGGTCTCCTCATCCATGTAAGGATAAATCTCCTGCGAAACAAATAAAATGCGTTTGGGCTCTTTCATAATTGTAGTATTTTTTAAAACGGTATTATTTCCCGCTACAAAGGTACAAAAAAAAATTGATATTACATAATTTTTTGGCAAAAAATTTTCTTTTTTGCCTTATTTGTTGTACCTTTGCAGACTTTTTTACGAAACTGACTACATTTTTAATCAAAACACATGCAAATTATCAGAACCAAATCAGAACTAATTCGCCAGTCTGCAGCATGCCTTCGCCAAGACAAAACGATTGGCTTTGTCCCCACAATGGGGGCCTTGCATGATGGTCATGCTTCGCTCATTCGTCGCGCCTGCTCGGAGAACGAAGTATGCTTCGTGAGTGTCTTTGTCAACCCTACCCAATTCAACAACGCTGAGGATTTACAGAAATACCCACGCACTTTGGAGAAAGATGCTCAGTTATTGGAATCGCTGGGCGTACATTTTGTCTTTGCTCCCAGTCCAGAGGAGATGTATAGTGCAGAAGAGATGGCTGCTCCATTCGTCTTTGACTTCGACGGACTGGACGAAGTCATGGAGGGCAAGATGCGTCCTGGACACTTCAATGGCGTAGTACAAGTGGTCAGTCGATTGTTTGAGTTGGTACGCCCTACCCGCGCATACTTTGGCGAGAAGGATTTCCAGCAACTGGCTATCATTCGCTACATGGTAGAGCGTTCTGCTATGGCACACCTCTTTGAAGATATACAAATCATTGGTTGCCCTATTGTACGCGAGAAGAGCGGACTGGCGATGAGTAGCCGCAATGAACGTCTCTCCGAAGCAGAGAAACAGACAGCGGTAGCCATTTCACAAACGCTCATTTCCTCGATGGATTGGGCAAAAACAGCTTCTGTAGCAACCGTACAACAACGCGTGATAGATACCATTAATGCCATCGATGGCTTGGAGGTAGAATATTATGCCATTGTGGATAAAGATACCCTGCAACCCACCGATAATTGGGAAAATGCTGTAGGCTGTGTGACGGTGTTCTGCGGCCCCGTTCGACTGATTGACAATATTCAATACTAAGTAATGCGAGTAGTCATTGACAGAGGCATACCATTCTTAGACGGAGTGCTAGAGCCATACGCACAAGTCTCATACCTACCGCCTGATGCTATTACCCCTGATGCTGTGCGCGATGCAGATGCACTTATCGTGCGCACGCGCACGCAGATAAATAAGGGGTTGTTGGAGGGTAGCAAGGTGCGCTTTGTGGCTACTGCTACTATCGGGTACGACCATATTGATCAGGATTACTGTCGTGAAGTGGGTATCTATTGGACATCCTGTCCTGGTTGTAACGCCCAGGCTGTTTGCGACTATGTGGAAGAGGTCATTGCCTCATCGCTTAAGCCACAAAGCGGGTGCACTATTGACTCATTGCCTGTGACCGTAGGCGTTGTAGGTTATGGGCATGTAGGCAAACTGGTGGCAAACATGGCAGAATGCAGAGGCTATCGTGTACTGCTCTCCGACCCACCATTGGGTATAGGCATTTCGCTCAAGGAGATGGCACCACAGTGCGATGTACTAACGTTTCACACACCACTCACTCGCGACGGAAAATATCCTACCTATCATCTCTGCGATGCAGATATATTGCGCCTTTGCAAGCCCGATGCACTCATTATCAACGCTGCTCGTGGCGGAGTGATAGATGAGCAAGCGCTTCTTGCGCATTTATCTGTTTCCCCTTTGAAGGGGGAGAGAGGGGGGCTTGCTATTGACTGTTGGGAAGGTGAACCAGAGATCAACACCATGTTGCTCCAACGAGTGGATTTGGCCTCTTTTCATATTGCAGGATACTCCATTCAGGGAAAAATGCGAGCCAGTGAGATGTGTTTAGAGGCTTTTTGCAAATTTTTCTTGCTTCCGATTTTGTCAATCAACAAAAAAGTAGTACCTTTGCACGGTGATTCAGAGTCTGGATGGCTCAAACGCATTTCCGACCAACTGAAAGCCCACCCTGAACAGTTTGAACAACTGCGAAAAAATTACCCACTACGTTAAACAATACTAAACAATACATAATGGCAAGTTTTCAAAAACTCACCCCTCGAGCTACAGATTACTCGAAGTGGTACAACGAATTAGTAGTAAAAGCAGATTTGGCTGAGCAGTCAGCTGTGCGTGGATGTATGGTGATTAAGCCATACGGTTATGCAATCTGGGAGACCATTCAAGCGGAATTGGACCGCCGTTTCAAAGAGAACGGTGTAAAGAACGCATACTTCCCTCTTCTTATTCCTAAATCATTTCTTAGTCGCGAGGCAGAGCACGTAGAGGGTTTTGCCAAGGAGTGCGCTGTGGTTACCCACCACCGCCTTATGAATGACTCAGAAGGTAAAGGTGTGGTCGTTGATCCTAAGGCACGTCTCGAAGAGGAGCTTATCATTCGTCCTACCTCTGAGACCATCATCTGGTCCACCTATAAGAACTGGATCTCCTCTTACCGCGATCTGCCTATTCTGTGCAACCAATGGTGTAATGTGATGCGATGGGAGATGCGTACACGTCTATTCTTGCGTACCGCGGAGTTCCTCTGGCAAGAGGGTCACACCGCTCACGCGACCAAAGAGGAAGCCGAGAATTATGCTGCCACCATGCTTGATGTATATGCAGACTTCGCTGAGAAAGTGATGGCTATCCCTGTGGTGAAGGGTGTAAAATCACCTAACGAGCGTTTCGCAGGTGCGCTTAATACCTATTCTATTGAGGCAATGATGCAAGATGGTAAGGCACTCCAAGCTGGTACTAGCCACTTCTTGGGTCAAAACTTCGCTAAGTCGTTTGATGTGCAATTCTTGACCAACGAGAATAAATATGAGTATGTATGGGCCACCTCTTGGGGTGTTTCGACTCGTCTGATGGGTGCGCTCATTATGACCCACTCAGATGACAACGGCTTGGTTCTTCCTCCAAATCTTGCTCCAACTCAGGTGGTAATTGTTCCTATCTTCAAGAAGCAAGACCAACTTGATGCACTCATGGAGAAACTCAATCCATTGGCAGACGAGTTGAAGAAATTGGGTATCCGCGTACAAGTAGATGCGAGCGACAAAGCTACTCCAGGCTTCAAGTTTGCCGAATACGAGCTCAAGGGTGTACCTTTGCGTTTAGCTATGGGTGGTCGTGACTTGGAGAATGGTACCATTGAGTTGGCACGCCGTGATACAATGACCAAAGAGACAGTTTCCTTCGATGGAATCGTAGAAACTATCCAGTCACTCCTCAAAGAGATTCAAGATAATATCTATCAAAAGGCATTGAATTTCCGCCTTGAGAACACCCGCGAGGTGAACACTTGGGAGGAGTTCAAAGAGGAGATTAAGAAACCAGGCTTCCTGCTTTGCCACTGGGATGGTACTGCGGAGACAGAAGAGAAGATCAAAGCAGAGACCAAAGCAACCATCCGTTGTATTCCTTTGGAGGGCGACAAGACACCAGGCACATGTATCTACACTGGCAAGCCAAGTAGTCAACGCGTGATTTTTGCTATTGCATATTAATAAAAAGTCATGTTCTATAAGAAAAATCGCACGTTATGTGCGATTTTTTTGTATATATCAAAAAAAAGCAGTACCTTTGCAGTCGCATTTAGCGCCCATGAAATGGGCATCGCTAACGTTCGCGGGATGTGGCGCAGCCCGGTAGCGCAACGGTCTGGGGGACCGGAGGTCGCAAGTTCAAATCTTGTCATCCCGACAAAAGAAATAACCACTTTGATACGAAGTGGTTATTTCTTTTGTTAATATTATCGTATGATGCGTGTCACTTTTGGACTTACAGCTTCTTCACGTTATAGGACTCGATGGTCTTCGACTGGATAATCACCGCTGTATCGCCACGCGTCAGGGATTTGCTTTCGGTGGTGATGGTGCGGGTGATGTTGCACGAAGTTAGTCCCAACGCCATTGCAATGGCTGTGGCAATAGACACTACAAGGTACTTAATCGCCTTAACAAGGCGTTCTTTCTGAATATCGGTTAACTGTTTCATTGTTAAAAAATGGAATTATTGGTAATATTCTGCGTGTTGAAGATGTTTTACGCACTATATGCTTGCCACTCTTGGTTGAAGACATATTGGCGCAAGGTCTTGTACTTGCTTTGCGCCTTGAACGCCATTTGGTCAATAGGCATTTGTTCTGGGTCAATCAAGCGGTTGTTGGTAGCGATACACACCGCAGCGAATTTTGCGCGATGATCCATCTCGGTTTGGGTGACAGGGGTGGTGCGCTTGCCGTAGGACTGAGTGTAGTTGAGTTTACTTGCTACGCGGTGTGCGAAGCCAATCTTGTGGGATTTAGACAATTTACCGTGGAGCTTCTCCACTGGGAATGCATATTCTACTTTTGCCATTTTTTTCGGCAATCGAACAGAGAGTAAGAGGACAAACAGGATATATCTTATATTAAAGACAACTTAGACAACAATTCCGCTTTCGCCAACATTGCTCAGCGGCAAGGATTATTTTCATTGTTGAACTCAAATTGTTTTTATTGTTGGTAAAATGCTACCTTAGCAAGCGCCAATGTTGGGCGCGCGCAGAAGTTGTTTGAGTTGTCTTTAATTAATCCACTCTCGTGTTCGTTATCCTCCATGCCGTGGGAGGGGGTTAATGGTTTAAGGAGTTAAGGTTTAGTGGACAGCGCAGAGCGCCTACTGTTTAGAGTTTGAGGCTGGGGTTAGAGTTTGGCAATTTCTTTAGCAAAAATGTAACCATACAGAGTTTTGTACTTCTTTTGCTCTTTGAACTCAGCTTCATAAGGAGCACGAGTGGAAGGGTCTGCCAAGGCTGTCTTGGTGGCTGCGGATGCCTGACGGAACTTCTCTTGACGGGCCAACTCGGCTTCCGAGAAAGGTTTGGTACGTGGATTACAGATTTGCGAAGTGAACTGGCTACCGTACATCTCTTTGAAGATAATGTCGGAGTGCTTGCAGATTTTGCCACGGAATTGGCGGAATGGTGCTTCTAATTGGATTTTAGACATGTGTGTTCGGCATTGAACGGGAGTATAATTTTAAGACAATTGATGACAATTCAAAGATTATTTTTTGTAACAAAAATACGCAGCGCTACGCTTGCTACAAAAATAATTAAAAAAATCAAGGATTTGTTTTTAAGACAATTGGCGTCAATTTGGAGGTCAATTAGTGTCAATTCAAGATTTGCCTTTTGTTTTTGCCCAGATGAATGCAACAAATTGCATTGGTGGGCAGAACAAAATGATTGTTTTTTTACTCGGTGTTCAGAATCCTCTATGCCGTGAGAGGGGGTTGGTGCGTGAGCGCACAGGCTATAGGTAATAGGCTATAGGCACGGATACGCTTACGCGGGGTTAATAAATTAAGTTAATAATTTCATGCGCCAGGCGCTTGTTTCTTATCTCGCCTAAGGGCTCGAACGATTATTTCAAAGTTTCAAGGTTTCAATGCTCTGGAGCGTGCATGTCCAGCAGTGGTTGAAGGTGAGTGACTGGGCAAGCGTTTGGCGGATGATGTCGCATGCTTCGTCAGGGTAAAAGAGTTTAGGGTCGAGGGGGATAACCTTGGCGGTAAGGGTGGTGCCCTCGGCAGTGAAGTCAGGGTTGAGGGTTTCCAAATGAAAGAGTACTGCCTCTTTGGCTTGGAGCATCTCTTCTGCGCTTTGGCAGGGAATGGAGATGAGAACGAAATGTTTTGGTTTCATATTGATAGGATATATAAAATTTAAAAACAACTTAAACAACTTCCGCTCGAATCAACATCCTCGAGCGGCGAGGGAATTTGTTGTAAAGACAATTCAGGTCAATTGGGTTGTCAATTTATGTTCGTCAATTCGAGGATGATTTTTTGAAACATAAATACGGCTTCGCCTACAAAAATAATTAAAAATGTAGCGTAGATATTTTTGTTTTTGTCCAAAAGAATGCAGCACACTGCATTGGTGGACAAAACAAAAATTATAACAATGTTTGACATTCTTTTAAGGAATTTAAGTAATTAAACTTTGTCATGTTGGGCAGTGTCCTTTCTGTGGACGCGTTTCTATAATAATGCTGCAGAAAGTAGCGGCAACAATAAAAAAAGTTGCCGCCGATTTGTGTTTTATGGCTTGTGAAATGCGATGAATACTAATAAAAATTTTTTTTGCATTTGCCGCTACTTCTGCCGCTAGTTAGGTATTTGGGTTGAGCAGTTCAGCCATTTGCTCCACCGCAAGCTTTGATTTTGTAGGTATATGCAGACTATTTAGTCGGGGGAGTTGACGGCTGTTTTTATCCACAAAGTGGTTATATACACAAGTCCATTTGCCGACTCGTTTGGGAGTGGAGATGTAGTTTTGCTCCGTCATTACTCGTATGAGATATGCGAGTTGAAGATTGGAACCAGTCCATTTGATTCGGATATTAGATGCTTTGCCTGTAAAAAGAGTGAAGAAGTCATCGGGCTGGGTGTCCGCAGCAATCCATTGAGCACGGAGTAGATATTGATAGAGGGTTGTGATGCGGTTTGGGCGCGTTGTGAGCCAACGGTAGGTGAAGGTGGCGGAGGTTACACATGGTGTGGTGCGCTTCGCTTGAGTTTTGCGAGGAGTAGGAGTAAGGATTGGCGAATAATGCTTGCGGAAATGGATAGCGAGTGCATCATTGCTGGTAGAAAGATAGGAGGCAAGGAGTTTGCCGAGTTGAGCGTTTGTTGGTGTTACCATAACAATTAAGTATTAAAGGGTTTAACTTGAGTGATTTTTGTGGCATGTCTTTATGGACCACACAATACGCCAATAATACTGTTTGAGGTTTACTTTTGAAAGTTATGGTTTTTGGAAAAGGGATAGGTATATATATAAAAAAAGCAGCACCGTGTGAGGGTGCTGCTGGAAGGAGAGAGTGCAAATGCAGAATAAAAGACGATAGTTATGCTCGCGGGGAAGTCCGCGAGGTCGGAACAAGCATGTTACTCGGACTATACTGGTAATTTTTGCAATAGTTCGCTGGTGCGCATCTCCATGCGGTTGAAGGCGAACCACTTTTTGCCTAGGTCTTTGATGCTGGCACCGAGGTGATAGACTATCTCGTCGATGCAAAGGAAGCGGTCGTGAGAGCGGTCGAAGGTGATAATATCTATTGGAGAATATTGAGCATTGTGCTTCTGGATATCCAGTTGCAGTTGTGCGGTTGGTTTTTTGGTATAGATGGTAGCCGCCACTTTGTCTGCTCGTTTGGATAGTATGGTGGGGACACTATCGTTAATGTAATTGTCAATGAGGATGATGCGCGTGGTGGCTTCGCGTATGCGGTCGTTGATGAAGGTGTAGGCATCGAAGATTTGACCATCGTAGAAGATACCTTGGTGGGGTTGCACATTACCGCTATCCAAACGACGGAATACCTCTTCGAGTTTGTGGTCAGTTTCTACTTGATGAGCAGTAAGTGCCAGTTGGTTTTGCTCCATCACATCTAGGCGTTGGAATATTTGTGCATTGGAAACTATGAACTGGCGCATGGCGGTGAAGGCACGCATGATACGGATATTGACTTGAATGGCTATTGGTGAACGCAGAATACTACTGAGCATAGCAATTCCGTTTTCTGTAAAGGCATAAGGAAGATAGCGCACGCCTCCATGACTTGATGTCACAATTTGTGATTTCAAACTTACTTCTTGACTTGAGGTTGCAATTTGTGACCTCAAGTTTGTCCCCTCGTTCAAGGTTGCAATTTGTGACCTTGAACAAATCACTTCTTCATGTGTTAGTTGAAACATAAAGTCTTCGGGGAAACGCTCAATATTGCGTTTTACCTGTTGATTCAAGCGCTTAGTTTCTACTCCGTACAGGATAGCAAGGTCGCTATCTAATAGTACTTGTTGCCCACGAATAGTGCGAATAAGAGGTTCGATTTGCAGAAATTGATTATCGGTACTTTGCTCTTTGGTTGTAATCAATTCATTAGGTACTTGCTTTGCCATAATCGCTAGTCTTTATTAGTTAAACATTTACTTGTTTTTTTGAAATCTGCTGCAAAGGTACTACATCAAACTGCTAAAACTTGTCAGTATCTCAAAGAATTTTACAAAAAAATGCAGTTTTTTGTTTTTTTTCAATTTATGATGAGAATTTTCACCTTTTGAGGAGTGATGATAAAAAAAGCAGCACCGAGTGAGGGTGCTGCTGGGGGCTTAATTAATAGTAAATAGTATGCATTTTGAATTAAAAGTTTCGTTATTGAATTTGTATTGCCAAGAAGTGGCGAGACACAAAAAGTTATCCCAGCAAGAAGAGTGCGCCGTTATTGAGCGCATGTGTCAAGGTGATAAGGCAGCCCGACAAATACTGATACAATATCACATTAAAATATGTGTTGCTTATTTTTCCTCTTTTCCGTTCGACAGGTACCAGGTAACGGTTACGGTTTGGCCACCAGCGATATCGTCAGGTGTCATTTCCATAGCGTCGAAGTTGCAACATTTGGCTTCTACAGCAGGCATATCACGACATTCTGAATAGAACTCTATATCCTGTTCTGAGTAGTCGATAGATTTCACTAGTCCTAGTTTGCAGCCCGCAGCTTTAGCCATGATTTGAGCTTTTTCGGTAGCATCTTTGACTGCTTTCTCCAGCATACGTAGTTCAGCGGGACGAGAGTCTTTGACGGTATAGCCAATAGAGATCTGCGCATCATATAGCAGATGTCCAATGGCTTGTACGATAGACGAGAGTAGTTTATTGTCTATTCCAAGATCTATTTTCATTTTTTGGGATAGTTTATATCCGTCGAACTTATAACCTGTAAAATGTCCATTCTTATCATATACGCTTCGTTCGTTTCGTTCAATTTCGAAGTGTTGTGTTTTGGCTATTTTTTTGTTAAGTCCGTGTCTTTCTACTATACTACCAAGTTCTTGCAGGTTGTTTTGTGCTCTTTCGTATAGTTCAGGATATGTTTTGCCTATAGAAACCACGTCAATCGTAATTCTCGTAACATCTGGTGCTGTGTATGCATATCCTTTTCCTGTAACAGTAATAATTTTTTCTCGTTGCATTTCCATAATCGTATGTATTTTATTTGGGTTAATATTCTTTTATTTATCACTCATCCCTCATAGTTCATACTTAAACTAAGAGACAGATTAATCATTATTTCTCATTTCATGAAATAGCACAAATAAGTATGTTGTATGTCCCGTATTTGTCCTATAAATGTCCCGTATTTGTCCTCTGGACTTTGCATAATGCTTCGCATATTATAAACAAATTATAGACAAAAACTAAGTTTATTTTTGGAGGCGTTTGAGATCTTCGTTGAGTTCTTTTATACTTTCCAAATGTTCCGCGGCCTGCAATTGCCTTTTGTATTTGGTGTATTCGTTTTCAGCTTTCTGCAATGCCATTTGATGTGAAATGCGACCAGCATCCTCCAAAATAGATTTCTTATTCATTGTTAGTACCATCTTGAGATGCTCTATCCAATCTTTCATATACATTGGTGTATGTGCCAATGCTTGTGCCTCTGCGAAGGCTAGGAACTGTTCGACAATCAGTTTCAGCACTTGAATCTCGTCCTCTTGCAGATAGTTTTTTCCTACCTGAATATCCGTTTTTCGTACTTTACCTGCTGTTTCAGTAGATGTTAAACCCATCATAGGCAGTTCGGATTGGCGCGATAATACATGAGTTCCTCAGCGGTTTTTCCACTCACTGCCCACAACAGTTTGTTTTGCACTTCTTTGAAGAACTGTAATGTCAATTCATCGTTAGGGTTATAGTCAATGCTTGTTGCGTAGATGTCTTTTATTTGTTGGTAGAAGACGCGTTCTGAAAGGCGTATCTCACGAATGCGTTCTAACAAATCTTTGAAGTAATTCATTGAGTTGCCTCGTTTGAATCGCTCATCATTGAGTGCCACACCCTTGATAATATAGTCGCGTAGTCGTTGCGTAGCCCATTGGCGGAATTGTGTACCTTGATGTGATTTGACACGATAGCCGACAGATATGATTACATCAAGGTTGTAGTAATCTACTTGGTATGTTTTGCCATCTGATGCAGTTGTTCGGAAATTCCGAACAACTGCTTTTTCATCCAATTCTCTTTCTTCGAAGATATGCTTAATGTGCTCACTAATAGTGGCTTTCGATTTGCCAAATAGTGTGCATAATTGATTCTGGTTCAGCCAAACAGTTTCGTTTTCAAACAAAACATCGATTTTAATTATACCATCTTGGGATTGGTAAATCAAAATCTCATCGTTTGATGCCAATTGAATACTCATATTGTTGTCCATAGTAGTCGTTTGTAATTTCTTTATTCTTCTTTTGCTTCTCCATCTTCGATAGGCAGAATTGCATCCGAAGCGCGCATGGAGGAGATTACACTATGTCCTAAGCGTGATTCAATCTCTTTGCGTGTGTTGCCTGCAATATCGCCGCCTTCTTTCGCCAACTTAACACTCGCACGAAAACCTTGAGGATTGTTTTGCTTGTGCAACTCAGCCGTAGTGATCTCTGCCAAGGTGTTGAGTGTTAATTCCAGATTAGTCATGTTATCACGCAAACTCTCCTTATGCAAGCCCTTGTGCTGTTTGTATTCACCCACAGTCTTTCCGCTCCATGCCTGTGTGATGATGTTGGTGAGCGAAGCATATTGTTGTCCTTCTTCTACCCCTGCGCGTTTCCATTCGTCGGTAAGTTCTTTGCGCACTTCTATTGAACGTATACGTTGGTTGATCCATTTCTCCGAATAGCCCAAGCGTGTATAATCGGCAATGGCTTGTTGGATGCTGAGTTCAGGGTCTTGCATCTGGTCAATACGGTGACTTGCCACCATGGCCATCCATTGCTTGAACGGCTCTGCTTTGGGCGAAGGAACGGATTGGATGATACGAAACAGTTGCTCTTGGTCGGCAACATCGGACATACGCATTTTGCCATCTGCAGCACGCAATTTGAACTGGTAACAAATTGTTACCGGTTGACCTGCTTCGGCTAAAATACGTCCTTTTAGGACTTTCCAATACTTACGCGCAGTTTGGTAGTCGTTTTCGGTAAGTACTTGAATTACATCCACTACTGAGAAATACCATTTCTCTTGTGTGTCATCCCAAATGGTGCGGACGTTTCGCTCTTCAAAAAGTTTTAATGATTGTTTCTGTGTCATAATGCGTTAATTTTTCATTTCCGCTGCAAAGGTAGTATATTAAACTGCTAAAAGTTGTCAGGATGGAGAGAAAAATGCAAATAAATTGGTTTTTATGCAGTAATGGGGTTTGCAGGAGAGAGTTCCTTATTAGGATCCAACATATCTTCCAATGTCTCTATCAGTTTCGTGCATGAAGTAGGATCAATTATCAACTTTATCAATTCGTCATCCAACACGATTCCTTTATGCGATTCCTTAATATCTTGCAGAGAGTCCATTTCCAATAATTTATCTGCAAATGATAATTTATAAAAGGGCTCTTTATCCATATATAAAAGTACATGAGCTATGTCATAATTAAAATAGAATCCATAAAACTTATGATTGTTCCAAATAGTTTCAAAGTAGTTTTCTATACCCAACTCAAATGGAATTAAAGATATTTTCTTCTCCTTTGTAATGTGATGCAAATCATTTACGGCATTTATCAGCGCTAGCATCAGCATTGGTTTATAAGGGGCCTTATAATTACCAATTTTGGGTATGTTCATATTCTTGATGAGTGAAATATAATAATCCAATGATGACAGAGTTTCTTTTTTTGTTTGCGGAATTAATGGTTCACAATATTTCTTATTCACAACCTTATCACGTAATGCTTGCTTATTTGTAAAGTTGCGTGATATGTTTTGTGCTATTTCGTTGTAATTATCCAATCCATTATCCTTTTGGTAATAAAATGGCTTGATAGAAACACAATTCTCGTGTTCAAATAGTGTATTGAGTAATGTGCGATCAGAATTACCACAAGAATGCCCCATAATGTAAATCTGATAAGGAGCAGCATTTACAAATTGTAATAATTGACGATAGTTTTCGGCTTCTAAATATTTGTGTGATTTGATATGTCTAAGGTAAATATTATTATTTAAATCCACTAATTCTGTATAATGCTTATCCAATTCATCTCCATACCCAAAAATCATATTTGTTGTTTGCTCTAAATCGCCATGAATATGAATAATTGAAAAAGGAGATAATTTTTCGTTTACATATGAATCGGCAACTTTTGTATAGTTGAAATTAAGAATAAGCACCTTATCTGGCAATAATAGATGCGCTTTTTCTTCTGTTATATCAATTTTCTTTTTGTCTTGATATTCCTTTTGCGCATTTTCAAGATACCTTTTATGTATAGAATAGTTATACCCAAAATATTCTAACAAATCAAAAACATCACTTTTTGTACAACGTTCTTCAATGAATTGAGCAGTACATTCTTTTGCTGCT
>JAZUCY010000078.1:0-19090 GCA_045639365.1 Paludibacteraceae bacterium | reverse complement strand
TTGACAGAGCATGGATTTACCACTACGACGCACACCTATTACGACTTGCGCTAATTTGCTATCTAAGTCTATTTTCTTCTCCTCTTGTCGATTTAGCAAAGCATTGCAATCGGTATTAAGGATTTCCTGTCGCTGATCCTCAAGAATGGTCTTTAAATTTCTCATAATAGAATGGTGTTAAAAATCGCGACAAAGTTACAAAAAATAAATGAAACATACAAATAAAATGTCTTATTTTGCAATTTTTCGCGTGTCAAACCGTCTTATTTTGCAATTTTTTTGATTATCGTCAAGTTTCCTAAGGTCCGCAGCACGCAATTTGAACTGGTGACAAATTGTCACCGGTTGACGCTAAAACTTGTCAGGGGCTTAAAAAAAGTTTATTTTTTTGTTTTTTTGCAATCTTTTCCTTGTTTGGTTATTTCTCTTGTAGTTTTTTTATCTCTTTATCGAAGTCAGAAACTCATTCGCCCTGCTGAAGCATATATATGGCTTTTTGTTGCTCAATCTCTTTGATCGTAATTTAGATTATCCAATCAGCGATTGGAAAATGTTTCCTATTTAGCCCGCAAAGATACAAAAATTTTTGCATTTAATGCAAATAAATGGCGAAAAAGTCGCTATTTTCTGGTGTAAGGTGTATGGTGTAAAGTGTAAAGGCGCAGTTTAGAGAACGCGCCAGAGGCGCTATAGTTTAGAGGTTAGAGGCGATGATTACTCGCGGGGATAGCCGCGAGAACTGAACCAAATGATGGGGAATACGAGAAACACTTGCGGGCGGAACCGCAAGACTGGACAGGTGGCGGGAACTTTACTCGGCATCGATGCCGAGAGCTAAACTAGTGCGGGAACACAAGGGTACCCGAATGACATTCGGGACAATAAACATAGGAGCGCATGCAAAAACGCATATGAGATGCACAATTGTTAGTCAAGCTTTTCAGGAAAGGGGACAACTTTTTTAGAAAATGAGTCAACCTTTTTCAGGTTTAGTCAGAGATTGGAATATTAACAAAAAGCACTTTCTCATAAAAACATTTGGTTGCAAATATCAAAAAAAAGTAGTACCTTTGCACTCTCATTCGATAATCTCGAAAAAAACGGTGGTAAGGCAGTTGTGCATGAAAAACTTATCAAAAAAATAAACATCAAATTATGGCACTGAAAGGTAAATATGAACACGCCCATTGGGCGGTGAAAATCATCCAATGGTTGGGATGTATGTTTCTGTTGAGTATAGTAGCAGGAGTGAGTATCCTCTTTTTTGAACAACCACTTTCCACCAGAGCACTCAAGTGGATTCAGTTTGTGCAACAAATAGCCCTATTCCTACTCCCTCCCCTCTGCGTGGCATATCTATGGAGCAACAAACCACTGGAGTGGTTACGAATTAAAGGCAATAAGCGATGGGGGATCGGCGATGGACAATTGGCGATTGGCACTGGGCTATGGGCGATGATTATCATGTTAGTGGCATTGCCAGGGATAAACCTGTTGGGTTATTGGAATCAACAACTGACACTCCCTGCCTTTCTCGAGCCACTGGAGCAATGGATGAAAACACAAGAGGAAAGTGCCAAGATATTGACCGAACAGTTTATGAGTACAACCACGTTGATTGGACTCATCTGCAACCTGCTGCTCATGGCTGTATTGCCCGCAATGGCTGAGGAATTGACCTTTCGTGGTGTGTTGCAACGCCTGTTTCAGGCGAAAGGCGAAAAAGGCGATGAGGCGAAAAGGCGAGAAGGCGAGAAAATACCACACTTGGCCATTTGGTGCAGCGCGATACTATTTTCGGCGATACACTTGCAGTTTTATGGCTTTGCACCTCGTATGCTAATGGGTGCACTATTTGGCTATATGTTGGTATGGACAGGTAGTCTGTGGATACCCATACTGATGCACTTCACCAACAACGCGATGGCAGTAATCCTCTATTTCGTAGCCTTGCGTCAGGGTTGGGATATGGATAAGGTGGATGCCATAGGCACAAACGACACCCTATGGTTGGGTGTCGTCAGTATAGTGATAACAATTATAGGAATTTATGCGTTTCGTCGCTCTACCACGATGAGCAAAGCCTCTTCACGAATATCGAGCGGTAACTGAATATTGCGCAACTGAATACTGCGCACCCAGCCCGGAACATCTTTGCTTTGCAGCGTATCAAACACGTTGCGTATCATTTGATATTGCTCATCGGTATAATCTTCCGCAGCGATACCTATGAGCGTATCTAACTCTTCATCATCGTAGTACTCCACTTTGGCATTGGTTTGCAAAAGCGTTTCGCGCTCGCATACCAAGTGTTCGCCACAGCAACCATCGTCAGGATCAGACGCTTTGCTATTGGCTATTGGCGATTGGCTATTGGACGCTTCGCTCTGCTCGCTATTGGTTCTCTGCTGCTTGCGGGCACGCACCTCAAAGATGATCAAGATAGCAATGCCGAGAGCCACAAAGAGTATCAAAGGTAAAATACTACTCCACATCTTCTTCTACGACAAGGTTATTAATGATAAAATTCTGACGTTCGGAGGTATTCTTACCCATATAGAAATTCAAGAGATCCTTCACCGCATCTTCTTTGCGCAGGGTGACTTGATCCAAGCGTATCTCTTTGCCTATAAATCCTTTGAACTCATCTGGACTAATCTCACCGAGACCTTTGAATCGCGTTATCTCAGGATTGGGTTTGAGTGCTTCGATGGCTTGCAGACGTTCTTCCTCTGAGTAGCAATAGCGTGTCTCCTTCTTGTTCTTCACACGGAAGAGTGGCGTTTGCAGGATATAGACATGTCCTTTTTTCACCAAATCAGGGAAGAACTGGAGGAAGAAGGTGAGCATGAGCAAGCGAATATGCATACCGTCCACGTCGGCATCGGTAGCAATAATGACCTTATTGTAGCGAAGCTCATCCAAACCGTCTTCGATATTGAGAGCCGATTGCAGGCAGTTGAACTCTTCGTTCTCATACACGACCGATTTGCTCAAACCGAAAGAGTTAAGCGGTTTACCACGCAGCGAGAACACTGCTTGGGTGCGCACATCGCGACTCTTGGTGATGGATCCAGAAGCAGAAAGACCCTCGGTGATAAAGATACTACTCTCCTGACGCAAATCATCATCTGCATCTTTGGCTGACTTGGTCGGTTTAGCATCGTTATAGTGTACTTGACAGTCGCGGAGTTTAGGATTGTTCAAGAGGTTCTTTTTCGCTCTTTCGCGTGCTGCCTTAGTGACACCAGCGATAGCCTTGCGCTCCTTCTCAGACTCTTGAATCTTTTGGAGCATCACCTCCACCAATTCGGGGTTCTTGTGCAAGTGATTGTCCAACTGCTGCTTGATAAAGTCGCCAACAAACTTATTGACCGACAATCCACCTTCGGGCGACATGTCTTTGGAACCCAGTTTCACTTTTGTTTGACTCTCAAAAACGGGCTCCGACACATTAATGGCAATAGCACCTACTACACCATTGCGGATATCGCTATACTCTTGATTTTTGCTAAAGAACTCTTTGATTGTGCGGGCAATCGCTTCGCGGAATGCCACTTGGTGCGTACCACCCTGAATAGTGTGCTGACCATTGACAAAGGAATGGTATTCCTCGCCCGATTGATTGGTATGGGTGAGCGCAATCTCTATATCCTCGCCCTTGAGGTGAATGATAGGATAGAGAGGCTCAACGGTCATATTATCGGTCAGCAGGTCAAAGAGACCGTTCTTAGATGCGTATTTCTTGCCATTATAGACGAGTGTTAGTCCTGTATTGAGATAGGCATAGTTACGCATCATCGTCTCGATGAACTCATCACGGAAGTGATAGTTCTCGAATAGCCCTCTGCTATTATCCGGCACGAACTCTATGCAGGTACCGCGCTTCTCGGTGCCTGCATAGTCTTGCACTTCGGTATCCGAGATAAGGTGGCCTTGTCGAAACTCTGCACGTCGTGTTTTGCCATCGCGGAAACTTTGTACCACGAATTTCCAACTCAGTGCATTCACAGCCTTCGTACCTACACCATTGAGACCTACGGATTTCTTAAAGGCCTTGGTATCATACTTACCACCCGTATTGAGCAGCGACACCGCCTCCACCATCTTGCCTAATGGTATGCCTCGACCATAGTCGCGCACACGGACAATCTCACCCGAATAGCCCGTTTCATCGGTATAAGGACGCACACTGACCTCTATCACCTTACCCTCATTCATGCGGAACTCATCGATAGAGTTATCAATGGTCTCCTTGATAAGCACATAGATACCATCATCGTCGTGCTTACCGTCACCCAGTTTACCTATATACATACCAGGACGACGACGAATATGCTCGCGGTCATCAAGGTGGACGATGTTATCGTCGTTGTATGAACTGGTTGGTATGATTTCTTCAGCCATAAATTAGATCACTCCGTTGTTAGATCACTTCGTTGTTAGATCGCTACGCTGTTAGATGTTAGACTCAAGGAATCTCTTAGCCCATAGGGCGGTCTAACAGCCGTAGGCGGTCTCTCTTCTATCAGCCGCAAAAGCGGCGTTCTTATAGTTATTTCTTCTTAGCATCAATCTCAGTATCCACTAAGATACGACCACAGAACTCGCAAACGATAATTTTCTTGCGCAGACGGATATCCAATTGACGTTGTGCAGGTATCTTGCTGTGGCAACCACCGCAACTATCACGCTCTACTTTTACGACAGCCAAACCATTGTGCGCATTCTTGCGGATACGGTGGAAAGCAGTGATGAGACGTGGCTCGATGTGCTTCTCCAAATCAGTAGCACGCAGCATCAGTTTCTCAGTTTGCTCCTTGGTCTCAGCCAAGATAGAGTCCAACTCGTTGCGCTTTTGGTTGAGATCTACTGTTTTGTCTTCGATTTCAGCTACTGTTTTTGCTTTATCCGCTTGACGCTCTTCCAATTCGGTTTTGAATTTCGCGATTTTGCGTTGAGAAGCTTCGATCTCCAACTCTTGATATTCAATCTCCTTAGTCAGGTTGTCGTACTCACGGTTGTTGCGCACGTTGTTTTGTTGCTCTTTGTAGCGAGAAATAGCCGCATTAGCGTTCTCAATGCGTACACGGTGGTCAGAAATACCTGTTTCACTCTCTTTGATACTGTTCTCAATGTTTGCCAAACGAGTCTTCAAACCCTCGATTTCATCGCCCATGTCTTTTACTTCTTGAGGCAACTCGCCAGCCAAGATACGCAGGCTATCAATCTTAGAGTTTACGGTTTGCAATTCATACAGAGCGCGCAGTTTCTCTTCTACTGTCAACTCTTGTTCTACTTTTTCTCTTGCCATAATTGTATGTTTTTTTATGTTAATATTCTTTTTTGTCCATAGGTGATGGGCTATTGGCGATGGGCGCGAAATACCTGATTGGACTTTTGTCCGCGCGCGCCATACGCGTAGGTATATAAGGAGAGAGCAAGTGCTCAAAAATCTCCCTCGTAAAATGTTCGCTTACCCAATGATCCATATCCACCACGGTTATGCGTTGATAAGCACCTTGCAGTTCGTGATATTTGAAATCCGCCGATACAAAAGCATCTGCCCCTTGCGCTATGGCTTGCTCCACAAACTCAGCCCCTGCTCCTCCGCAGATAGCTACTTTGCAGATTGGTTTGTTCTCTCCTTCCACCCATCTCAAAGCCGTGTTGGGTGCAGCAAATACTCGAGCCACATGCTCCACAAACACCTCCGTTTCCATTGGCTCTGCTAACTCGCCTATCACTCCAAGACCAACTTCTGTATTATTTGAAGAAGGAATAAGAATACGATAATCGTGCACGCCTATCTTCTCCGCCATGCGACCGCTAACACCATGCAGATAACTATCCATGGAGGTGTGAGCCGAATAGATGGCTATGTTGTGACGAAGCGCCTGTATCACGCAACGCTCCTGTGGGGTTGCACCTGTGAGGTGCTTGAGGCCTCGGAAAATGAGCGGATGGTGGGATATAATCAGATCGCACCCCAGAGAAATAGCCTCGTTGACCACAGACTCTGTCACATCTACGGTCAACAATGCCTCGTGTACCTCTGCATTGCGGTCACCCACCTGCAGTCCCGAATTATCCCAATTTTCTTGGTAACTCAAGGGAGCTACAGATTCTATGATATTAATGATATCCTGAAGGATCAACCTTTTTTAGCCCCTACTCCGGTACGAGCTGATGAAGCCGCAGCTTTTTGGGTCTTCACCTGTGCTTTAGGAGCAGGTTTCTTTGTTTCCATTTTCTTCTCTTCTACAGCGGCTACTTCCTCTCCGTCTTCATCAATAGTGAAGTCGGTAATGCCTGCATTAATGAGGATATTGTACCACTGAATGAGTTTGCGAATATCGCTTGGATATACGCGATCGCGGTCAAAGTCAGGTAATACTTCACCAAAGAAATCACGCAACTCGTCGTTGTCAGCTTTCTTTGGATCCAAAGCAGCCACTTGCAAGTTCTCTTTCTCGCCCAACTTGGTCAGCACTTCGCTCAAAGCTACATCTTCGCCCATGGTGTACATGGAAATCTCTCCCAAAGACACGATTTTATCACGAGCGTAAGTAGGCATACGCTTGCCATCGAGCAATGATTCTACGATAAGCATATTGTTACCGCGACTAACCAATTTGTAAAGTCCAGGTTTACCTGTGATTGACAAAATATCTCTTAACATAATCTTTTATTTTTATCTACATTTAAACTCTCTATTACCCCTATTTAGGAATTTCTTATCTCGCCCGAATGGAACGAACGATAAATTCGCTGCAAAATTACTACTTTTTTTGCATACTTGCAAATTTTTTTGTACCTTTGCGCGATTTTATGCGATTAAAGAGCAATGTAAATATCAAAAACCGCCGTGCGACCTTTGATTATGAGGTGCTAGAGCGCTATACGGCAGGTATCCAACTCTTCGGCACGGAAATTAAATCCATCCGCGAGAGTAAGGCTTCGTTGGTAGATACTTATTGCCAATTTGTAGGCAACGAACTATGGGTAAAGCAGATGCATATTGCGGAGTATCGCTTTGGTAGTTACGCCAACCATGAAGCCAAACGCGACCGAAAGTTGCTACTGAATCGCAAGGAGCTCAACAAATTGGCGAAGCAGGTGAAAGACACGGGTAAGACAATTATTCCTTTGCGCCTGTTTATCAACGACAACGGCTTTGCCAAGATGGAGATTGCGCTTTGCCAAGGTAAACATACTTACGACAAGCGCCAAGCCCTACGAGCTGCAGATGACAAACGAGAATTGCAACGCGCTATGCGCAATCATCAATAAAAAGAGGGTGTGTCAAAATATAGACACATCCTCTTTTGTTGTTATTTGACCTATTAGATTAAGGTAAAACAGTGGTCAAACGGCCGGGAAACTACACGACAGTAACGAGGTGGTAACGGGGTGGTAACGGTTACGATGGCTGGAGAGGTAAAGGAAACATAGAAAAAGGCATAGAAAATAGATAAAAAAGAGTGTGTCTGCATTTTGACACACTCTCTTTTCGTTCACTTAATGTTGGTGATTGTGATGGTGATGTTCGTGTTGGCACGCATCTGTATGATGGTGCTCAGGTTTGGTAGTTGTGGCAGGTTTACCAATTTTAGCAAACGCCTTTTGTAATGCAGGAACATCTGTTTTGTTTGCATCATAAGTCACTGTCACCGTTTGCGCTTCCATATCAAAAACGATATCCTTCACACCATTTTTCAATTCTTTGTCAAAAGGAATGTTTTTCATAATTTTGTCGCAGCAGTCTTGGCAGTGGAGATACACATACAACACTACTTTTTGTTTGTTAGGCTTCGCCTCTACTGTACTCAGCACAAATGCCATTGGCAGGATTGCCATCAAGAAAATAACCAATCGTTTCATGATTACAAAAAATTAAATACAAGTTTTTTATTTTTACCCTTTATCTTTATTCTTCTCTTTCCAAAGCCCAACGGAAGCCGAGATAAACCTTCCAACCATGGATAGGTGCCCAAATCATGGAGGCATCGTAGTTTGCCGATGATGGATCTACAAATGTGTGCTCGCTTCCGCGTCTTTCGCCTACAATAGGATTATCCTGCGTGAAGTTAGTCATATTCTCCGCGCCAAGGTAGATAGACCATGTACGGAAGAACTTGGTCACTTGTCCAAGGAGTTGTGGATACCATCTATGATATATCTGTCCGTTTTCCAATGTTCGGTATTGGTTGCTGCCTTCTGGGCACACAAATCCATCAGGCATACGTCCTTCGCCATTGAATTGTGCGGTGAGATCAAACTGCCATGTCTTCAATGGTGTTTGGTAGCTTGTGGTGATAATACCTTTGAACTTGTTTTGCAGCGGTTTGTCGCGCAAAAGATACTTACCCACTTGGCTATTGAACGATGTCTGCTTCACATCCGTGTAGCGGAACGCAGCCGTCATCGTCCAACCACGCAGAATCTCCATCGTCGCTTCCACTTGCCAGTTATGAGAGAAGTACTCCGATTCCTCCACATCGTGCATGTTGTATAAAGTTATACCCTGCAAACTGCGGTCCATATCGGCTATCACACCATCGAGGAAGACGGTATAGTAATATTCACCCGAAAGTTGCAGTTCGCGCTTGCCTATAGGGATATAGAATACTGTCGAAAGTCCCGTATTCATCGATTGTTCTTGCGCGAGAGCGTGGTGTAAGATAGTATAGGATGGTGTAGGGTTGGTGAGAGGGGTGTAGAATTGATAGGTACGGTTGCTTGCTAAATAGGCAGCATTGTCTGCAATGGCATTAGGCGAACGATAACCTAATCCTACCGAACCGCGTAGTGTCCACCATTCGAATGGTGCGTAGCGCACGTTCATACGAGGCGTAGTGAAGAAACCATAGCGCGACGAGTAGTCCTCTCGAATACCCGCCAAGATAGTCAACTTATCCTTATATGTATAGGTATATTCCACAAAAGCACCCGATGTCACCTCATGCCTCGTTGCCTTATCACCAAATAATTCCTCCTCATAGCCATCATAGTTCACACTCAATCCAGCAGAGACTTTATTTTGATGATCGTCCCATAGGTCAGAATCTGAATCGTCGAACGTTGTTTGGAAGATAGCATTTAAGTAGGCATTGGTTTGCGCAGCATTCCATTGACGATGGGCACCATACGCATTTTGCTGGTTGTGATAAGAAGCCGAAGCAATAATACCAATAGATGTGCCCAAGTCGGCATCAAAGACATAACCATTTTTCACAAATCCGTCCACACGCCAAGTATTAAGATCAATAGCGTATGACTGATTCATCGTCTGTTCTGCCTCTTTGGTCAAACCGCCTTGGCGACGGTCGTAAAGCCCGCGTACAAGGAATTGACCTGTGTAATCACCCGTCTTCACATACCAGCGATTCAACAGGTTCACATTCGTATTCTTGGGCATATCGAGGAAACCGTCATGGTTATGGTCGAGTTCGAGCGACATGTTTTGTGCATGGAACAAGATACCTGTAGATACCTTGTCGTTCAAGTCCCACCCGCCCGAAGCATTGACTTCGGCATGTGTCTCGGTGCTAATCATGGCGTTGAGAGCGATAGGGTCTTGTGTCTGTGGTTTGAGGTACTCCACATTGATTTGTCCCGCAATGGCTTCGTAGCCGTTCAGAACGGATGAGGTGCCTTTGCTCACTTGTATGGCTTCCATCCATGGACCAGGGATATACTCCATACCAAAAGATTGTGCTAATCCACGGATATTAGGGGTGTTCTCGGTGAGCATCTGTACGTAGGTACCGCTCAGTCCTAAGAGGCGAATTTGTTTTGCACCTGTAGCGGCATCAGAGTATGCAACATCTACCGATGCACTTGTCTCAAAGCTTTCTGATAGGTTGCAGCAGGCTGCCATACAGAGCGCCTCGCCAGTGAGTGTCTCGGTCGCAATGGGAGTCAATCGCGAACGAAGGACTGCCATCTTGCGCTCCACGATGTCCACTTCTTGCAACAACAAGTCACTCACCAATACAATGGTCAGTTCGCTATGTTGCGTCACCGCGGTCGTGTCATTATGAAATCCCATAAAACTTGAAACCAATAGGTTAGTGCTACCCACAGGTTCCAATTTAAAATGACCATCTAAATCGGTAGCCACCCCCACCGTAGTGCCTGCCCAATAGACATTTGCTCCCACCAATGGTTGGCCTTTATCGTCCAACACCGTACCCCATACATGCGCATGAAGCAGCAGAGGAAGAAGGACTAAAATCATAGATAATATTAATCGTATACTTTTCATAATCAAGTAAATAACATTCCTAATTGATGTATTGCAAAACTAATCACCCATGCCAATATGAGTGAGTGTACTACGCTGAACCATGCCCATTTAGCACCTATCTCTTTGCGGAGAGTAGATATGGTGGCTATACATGGGAAATAGAGCAAGACAAACACCATGAACGCATACGCTGTGACAGGTGTGAAGGCTGATAGTGCAGTGTTTGATGGATAGAGAATACCCATGGTGGATACTATCGCTTCTTTGGCAGGCAATCCCGTTAGCAGGCAAACCGACATTTTCCAATCAAAGCCCAATGGTCTCATCACGGGTTCCATCCAATGCCCTATCATTGCCAGATAACTATGCTCCATATCCGCCATATTGCCTGTTGGGAAATAGGTCAGTGCCCAAATAATCACGCTTGCCCAAATAATCACCGCAGGTATTTTCTGCAAATAATCTGCCACTCGTTCCCAGATATGCAATCCAGTATTACGCAACGTGGGGCGGCGATAAGGAGGCAACTCACTTACATAGTCATGCTTCGGTTGGCGGAACGATGGCATGCGCTGCATCACCCAAGCAAAGGCGATGCTCAATAATACACCTAATATGTATAGCGAAAGCATGACTATTGCTTTCTGCTCCGCAAAAAACGCGCCTATAAACAGCAGATACACAGGCAGTCGCGCCGAGCAGCTCATAAATGGCACCATCATCATTGTCAGTGCTCGATGTTTCTTATTGGCGATATCGCGTGCCGCCATGATAGCAGGTACGTTGCAACCAAATCCCATCAGCATAGGGATAAACGAACTACCGTGCAAGCCTATTCCGTGCATTATCTTATCCATTGTATAGGCAGCACGCGCCATATATCCCGAGTCTTCCATTAGGCTTAAGAAAAAGAACATGATGATGATGTTCGGTAGAAAAGCTAATACCGCACCTATACCCATGAGCACGCCATCAATCAACAGACTGCTCCACCATACTATAGGCAAGAGACTGCGCACCCATTCTGCCAAACGGTCGATGCCCAAGGCAATCCACTCTTGTGGATAACTGCCCAAAGTGAATGTACATTCGAAGACAATATACAGTACCAACATCAATATTGGCAATCCAATCCATCTGTTGGTCAGCACCTTATCTATCTTATCTGCGAACGAGTGCCCCGTGTCGTTTTGCGCGTGTGTGAGTGTTTCTTCTAACGCACCGTGCACGAATCCGCGACGAGCTTGTGCAATCACCTCTTTGGCTGTCTTGCCATACTCATATAAAAGTCTAGCACGCTGCTCGGCTGCTACGCGAATCAGTTCTTCTGAATGTGGCAAGAGTGCCAACATCTCGTCGGGGCGTTCCAATAGGCGAATCGCCATATAGCGTTTGGAGTATTTTTCGCGCACATTAGGCAGTGTGACAATCACATCAATGACTTTGGCGATGGCTTCTTCAATATCCTTACCGTATGTCACGTGTATATGTCGGAAATCGCCCACGCGGTCAATGGTTTGCTCTTTCTCTTCAAGCAAGCCTATGCGCACGCCTATCAAACTGCTCAGTTTATGGTAATCCAGCGCATGGTCGGTTGAAAGCAACTCTTCGTAGTGGGTTAATAGCACTACGAAAGGTTGGTGTCGGTCAATCAATTCTGCTGTCCGCACCAGTCCCTGCTCCAAGTATCGTGCATCTACTTCTTGGATGATTACTCCATTATGTATATACTCCTTTGACATAAAAGACGCTGCAAAGGTACTGCTTTTTTGTAAAATATACAATACCTAAATATAATGAAATTAACTTTATGCCAAAAAATTTGCCTAATTGCCAAAAAAACACTACCTTTGCGCCCGTTTTTGACGATTCAATATGTATTCATTTAAGACATACCTACCCTACTACAAGCGCAATCTCAAGGTTGCTTTTCCGGTGATGCTAACCCAGTTAGGTGCATCGCTTGTTGGTTTATTTGATTCCATCATGGTCGGTCGTTATGCTACTGTTGACTTAGCGGCGGTCAGTTTCTCCAATGCGCTTTTCTTCACGGTCATGGTTTTTGCTATGGGTGCGCTCATGGGTCTCACTCCTCTTGTTGGTATTCAAGTCGGAAGTTTATCATCTGATAGTTCGCACGGCGAGCAGTCTAATATCCGCTCTCTCATCGCTTCTTTTTTCCAAAACGGTATGCTTTTTACCGTTCTATTGAGTTTTCTGAGTTTGGTATTGCTCGGAGGGTGTATTCCTTTTCTGCATTGTTTTGGTCAGGATCCCGAGGTTGTTCAGGCGGCACGTCCTTATTATACATTGATTGTACTATCCATCATTCCCTTTTTGTTCTTCACGTTCTTTAAACAGTTTTTGGAGGGATTGGGCAATACCGCTGTGGCGATGGTCATCACATTAGTGATGAACGGGCTCAATATTTTTCTGAATTGGCTTTTTATTTATGGTAATTGGGGATGTCCCGAGTTGGGAGCCACGGGTGCGGGTATTGGGTCGTTGGTTGCTCGTATTGGCATGCCTGTGTGCTTTGTAGTTGTGATGTATTTGCGCAAAGAATGGAGGGGTTATCTCTCGTCCATTAGATGGCAATCTTTTCGCCTATCGGTTATCAAGGAGCTCACCAAGATTGGTTTTCCTATCGGTGTGCAAACTTTAATGGAGACGATTGCTTTCACGGCGGCGTTTGTCTTTATTGGTTGGATCAGTAAGGAGGCTTTGGCGGCTCATCAGATAGCCAATCAGATGTGCGACATGACGTTTATGGTTATCCTCGGAATCGGTTCTGCTACCACGATCCGCGTTTCGCATCAATTGGGTGCTAATCATTTAGAGGGTGTGCGTATGGCAAGCAACGCCAGTATCCATCTTGTCTTGCTTATCAATGCTGTGGGTGCGGCGGTGATGATTGGTTTGCGCCACCAGATTCCTATGCTTTTCACCAAGGATCAAGAGGTGATAGCCATTGCCTCGCAGTTAATCGCTTTGGCAGGAGTACTGCAGTTTGCAGATGGATTGCAGGTGGTAGCGGCTTCTATGTTGCGTGGTATTACTGATGTTAAGGTGCCTATGGTGATTGCTATGTTCTCTTATAGCATTGTTTGCATCTCTATTGGTTTGTTCTTAGCCTTCCCGATGGGCATGGGCGCTGTGGGTATATGGATTGGTTTTGTGGTGGGTTTATCTGTGGCTGCGATATGTTTGCATACTCGTTTCAGAATCAAATACCGAGAACTACTTGCCAAGAACCAATAACGCGTATTTATATTCTATAAAATTAGCAGCCCCCTCGCTTTATTCTTTTATCTAAAAATAAGGGTAAAGACTGTTTCTTGGTTGTTGCTTCGAGCGAGGTGGATTGTGCCGTTGTGTTGGCGCATCATTTGACGAGAGAGACTGAGGCCTATGCCTGAGCCTTCGGGTTTGGTAGAGAAGAACGGAATGAAGATTTGTTTTTGACTTTCAGGAGTGATGGCCAAACCGTTGTTGGTGACATCAATAATCACAGCATCAGCCTCGTCTATCATAGCCGTGATGGTGATCTTTGTGGCTTCTGCTTGCAAAGCATTGGTCACAAGGTTTACCAAGATTTGTGCGATTTGGTTCTCATCTGCATACAACAGAATATCCTCTGTCAATTCTACAAAAGAACATTCAGCACCAACTTCTGCTACTTGTTTGGCAGTAAGTTGCAACACTCTATCAACAAGATCACGCAGATAGAACGCGGTCTTCACTGGAACAGGGACTTTGGTGAGATTGCGATATGTGTTCACGAATTTAATTACTCCCTTTGCAGAAGTAGAGATAGTTTGCAGACCCGATGCCAATTCTTGCATATCCAGTTGGCGATAGGCAGGCTCATCAGGAGAGAGTTGAGTTGCTGCAATATCTTGTGATAACATATCACTGAGAGACGAGATAGGTGTAATAGTATTGACAATCTCGTGAGTAAGTACGCAGATTAGTCGCGCCCATGCCAACTCTTCGTTCTCGGCAATGTCGCTACTAATATCATTAAAAGCTACGATTTTAACGGTTTTGCCTTTGATCAATGCTTCCGTGGCAGCCATAGTAATGGTTCGCTCGCCTCGGTCGGTAGAAAAAGTAGCACGCTGCTCACTATTGCAAGAAAGAGAGGCAAAAGTCTTGCCAAGGTTAGGATATAGGTCATCCAGTTGGTTGAGGTTACGGAAGGAGTGTAATCCGAGCAATGTGCGTGCTGCTTGGTTGCAGTAATTAACATGCAATTGGTCAAGCACGATGACGCCAGTACGCACATGGTCGAGCATCTGTCCGTAGTAGCGTTCTTGTTCGCTGATGTTATTTCGTTCTTTGTCGAAAAGGCGATGGAGGCGGTTGAGTGCCTGATTGAATCCGCGTCCCCAAAGACGGTCTTCGTTGAAACGGAAGTTGGTTTCATTATCCTCCAACGCATCAAGCATGTAGGTGGTTTTGTCCTTGAGATGTTTAGTAGTAAGCACATACACAAGAATAGCTACGACAAGAGCAGTAGCGAGACAGGAGAGTAATATAACCGTCAGTGAATACATGCTAGATATTGTATTTCTTCAGTTTCGCGTAGAGGGTTGGACGGCTGATGTTGAGCGATTTGGCGACGAGGGACATATTACCATCGTACTGAGCCATAGCATTACGAATGGCTCGTTCCTCAACGAGTTCGAGAGGCTCAACAGCATTGCTGTCGGATATAGGATATTGGACGCCCTCTGGGCTGTTAGAAGTTGGACTGATTGGTAATTGTAAGTCAGAAACTGTGAGGGAATTACCATCGGAAAGGATAACCGCTTTCTCAATGCAGTTTTGGAGTTCACGGATATTGCCAGACCATGAGTGTGCCAACAGAGTTTGTTGCGCTTCGGACGAAAGAGTATTGACTTGGCGGTGGTAACGTTCTGCATACATTGCCAAGAAGCGTTCGGAGAGTGGAACAATCTCGTCTTTGCGTTCACGTAGAGGTGGTAACTCAACATGCAAGGTATTGATACGATAGAATAAATCTTCGCGGAAAGTGCCGTCCTTGACCATCTGTTGGATATTGCAGTTGGTAGCACAAATAAGGCGGACATCAATAGGGCGTTCGCGTGTATCACCAACACGAGTGATGGCACGATTTTGGAGCGCACGCAAGAGTTTGGCTTGCAAGTGCAATGGGATATTACCAATCTCATCCAAGAAGAGTGTGCCACCATTGGCTTGCTCAAACTTACCAATATGGTCAGCGTGTGCATCGGTAAAAGCACCTTTGACATGTCCAAAGAGTTCGCTTTCGAAGAGTGTCTCCGTGATGGCACCAGCATCAACGCATACCATTGGTTGGTTAGAGTGCGTAGAAAGGCGATGTATCTCGTTAGCGATCACATCTTTTCCCGTACCATTCTCACCAGTGATGAGTACCGAAGCATCTGTTGGAGCAAAGCGCTCAATCTGTTTGCGTATAGCAAGGATAGCAGAAGATGAACCCCAATGGATGTTCTTAGTAGATGAGGTTATAGAGCTATTAGGCGAGAGGTTGGATTTGGATTTCTTGGTAGCCTTTTTACGTTTTTCGCCAGCATCAGTGAGGACTTGAAGTAGCTTGTCATTGTCCCATGGCTTGATGATGAAATCAAAAGCTCCGCGTTTCATTCCTTCAACTGCTAGTGCTATATCGCCATAAGCAGTAAAGAGAACGACCTCAATGTCAGGGTGCGTGCGTTTGATTTCGGATAGCCAATAGAGTCCCTCGTTGCCTGTGTTGATATCTGTTTGGAAGTTCATATCCAGCAGAATCACGTCAGGTTGAAATTCTCGTATTGTAGAATGTAATGTCTTGGGCGAAGGAATAAACTTCGTCTCTGCAAAATGACGCACAAGCAAGACATGGAGCACATCTCGTATGCTCTTGTTGTCGTCAACTACTAATATTCGAGATTTGATCATATAATCGCCCTCTTTATTTTGGGTGCAAAGATAGTAATTTTTTATGAGATGAGCAAATGTTTGCCAGCAAAGTGGCAAACATTTGTTCAAATAGGTTCTATATAAATAACTCTCTACTCCGTTCTCAATGCCTTCACGGGGTTTTCGGTGGCGGTGCGGAAGCTGCCGATGCTGACCGTCAAGACGGTGACAAACAATACTGCCAATAGAGCAAGGGCGAAGACCCACCAAACGATTGGAGCACGATAGGCAAAGGTACTATAATAGTAATCTGTCACGAAATAACTAATCGGTGCAGCCACAGCAAAACAAATGAGTACGATAGCAACGAATTTACGATTGAACATCAAGAGAATCTCCTCCACTGTGGCACCATTGACACGGCGGATACCAATCTCTTTGCGACGGTATTGCGTTTCGAACATCACCAATCCCAAGACACCCATGAGCGAAATGATAATCGCCAATAGCGTAAAGAGTGAGATGGTGGTCGTGAGCTGCTGCTCTTTTTGGTAGTTCTCGCCTAATTCCTCGTCGAAAAAGTTAATCTTCACCTTTTTGCCATCGTAGTCAGGCAGAATCTTGTCAGTGGTAGAGCGGATAGCATCAAAGACTGCTTTAATGTCGGCGTTCTCAATCGTGCGCACGGTGAGGTGTGGTGTAGCAAAGTATCTACTTTGGATATCTGCGCCGTAGATGTAGAAGGCAAATGCTTCGCTTTCGTACTGCAACGGTTGGAAATGGAAGTCACGGCAGAAACCTGTTGCAGGGAAAGGTGTGCCATTCCATGCGATCATTTCTTCGAGGTTGAGGTTGTATTTCTTCTTTGCATACTCATTGAGAATAATTGCCCCTTCGCCTTGCTCATCGGAAGGCAAGAAGTCACGACCTTCAACCACCTCAATGCCCATTACTTGCAGAAAGTTCCACGATACTGGCATTACCTCAATGGACATCTGTTCGCCATGGTGCCAACGCCCCCAGGTCATACGCATTTCTGCTACCATACGATCTTGTGACCACGCCACGGCTTTGATATTTGGGTTATTCAGCAATTCGCTATTGAAAGCATCGCGCTCGTCAAGACTATTAAGCGGTATGTTCGCCGTGATAAGACACTCCTTGTCAAAGCCCATGTCAAAATTCATCATATAGCTGTGTTGGAATTTGAGGAAGAAGGCACAGATAATGAACGCAATGGAGATAACAAACTGCAAGCCAATCAGCGCGTAGCGCAGGTTTTTGCCCTTTTGTGTCATACCGAACGCCCCCTTGATAGCCAATGCGGGAGGGAAAGAGGTGGCGTACATAGCAGGGTAAAGTCCTGCAATGAGAGTTGCCAATAGGGCTATTCCCATAGTGAGCAGCACAACAACGATGTTTTGTGAGAAACCTAAACCGCAAGACACGTAGTGCGCATATTCTGATGATTGGAAAGCTTTGACCACAGCTGCTGCGAGGAGCAATGCGACTGCTACCAATAGTGCAGACTCTGCCAAGAAACGACCTACTAATGCTGCTCGTGAACTACCCAAAATCTTGCGTGTGTTCACCGAGCGAATACGCATAGGCACTTGCGCAAAGAAGAAGTTTACATAGTTGATGAGTGTGATAATGATTATCAAGATTGCTACTACGATTAGCGTGATTGTGGTAGTCTTGTTGCCCGTTTCTTGTCCTACGCTCCACTCCAGCGTGTCGTCGTAATACAAGTCACGAATAGGCATCAGGTTACAATGAATATCAGAGAGACAGCCCTCCAACTTGTCCAATTGCTTGTATAACGAAGGGTCGTCATGCTGCATACCACGATAGCGTTGCAGTTCTTGCTCCATTATCTTTGCATACTTCGCTGAAATCATCTCCTCGCAGAGTGCTTTGTCGTCTGTGGAGCGGAGTTTAACGAAATAACTATACGACCAGTTGCTGTAACTGTTGAGGTCTTGCTCCTCCAACTGATTGCAACGAATGACTTCGATATTTTGCAAGTCGCTATTAGCAGGAAGATCTTTATATATAGCGCATACAACGAAATCGTTCGTTCTTCCCCAACTCTCCAATTGCAGGATACTTTCTACTGTCACACCTAATCGTTTTGCAGCTGTTTCGCTAATAGCCAGATAGCCGTTGTCTCCTATCCCCTCAAACGAACCGATAATTGGTTCTAATCCAAACACTTCTAATGCCTTTGAGGTCATTTGGGCAAAGTTTACGCCATGTGTTTGTGCATTGCTTCCTTCGCCAACAACAACATTGACTTTATTTACATCGTCCAGTTTGGCTACACCATAGGTTTCGACGTGTGGATTCTCTGATAAGAAATGCTCAGCGAATGGACGACAGAGGAAGGATTGTTGATTTGAACCCAGACCACTAAATGAAGGCAATGTCATCAGATACACGCGCTCGGAGTCGGGGATAGCGCGGTTATAAGTCAGGTCGTAATGCACCTGCACGAGAATGATATACAGCGCAGCAAACGCCGCCGTCATTCCAAGGATATTTAATAACTTTGAAAATTTCATGTTTTTTTAAATTATTCTCCTTTTCGCCTATGGCTCAAGAAATCTTATTAAATCTTTTTATTCTATTTCTCAGTTCTCCGAAATCTATTACCACCGCTCCTTCGCACGCTCGTCGCTGAATCTTCTGTAAATATGGAGGACACATTCTGTAGTGTTGTTTTCAGCAGCATTCACTTAAGATTTAGCGGTGTCGTATCGGTTGTTCCCGATACGAGGAGCGGATTGCAATAAAATCAGCAGCGTTGAATAAGATTTATTTTAGATTTCGTGAGCGTAGCGAGCAGGAGCTTTATTTACAATTCGTTCTTGACATCTTTTACGATTTCACCATCGAAGAGATTGATGATGCGTTGCGCTGCAGAGG
>JAZUCY010000077.1:0-36180 GCA_045639365.1 Paludibacteraceae bacterium | reverse complement strand
AAATAAATGCTCTGCAAGTGTCCTGCTATCAGCATCGCGCGGTTGCCCACCCTTTGCCTTACTAAAATTAGTACATTCAAGCGAAGCCCAAAGCACAACCAGCGCATTAGGATTAGCAGCGCGCTTGCTATTGGTGTGCGCCACTAACTCCGTCAGATCGAGTGTGCGAATGTCTTCCGTGAAATGTAGCGCGTTAGGGTGGTTGGCAGCGTGAGAGGCGATTGCGTTCTTATCATGATTGACACACGCTATAACCTCTGCGCACTTTTCTCCGTTGTACATAGCGCGTTCTACGCCTGTACTGGTTCCGCCTGCGCCACAAAATAGGTCTATGTAAAATAATCGTTTCATTTGAATAACTTAGTAATTAAATTTGTGAGAATTATCAAAATCATTCTCCTTAATGCTCTAACTTCGACTGCTAACTCTCGCCATTGTTCAAAGACAGTTTTACTCATAACCTTAAACTCATTATGCTCAAAACTGTTGTAGTAGTTCTGGATTATCGTAAATGTTTCCGATAACCTCTGTTGTTATCTCGTGCACTCCGCATCTATTGCCCAATCCTAAATCGCTTGATTTCGTAATAATTCTAAAAGAAGCACTTAACTGATGAAAGCCGATGTAGCCGATACGGTACTTACCCTCATTGACGGGTGTAGGAAATCTCACTATATCCCCCTCGTAAATATCTTTACAGTTCTGGTCGTGCAGACCAGTAAACTGACCGATGGTGTTGGGGTTAATAGGATATTTATTTATCTTGTCTGTGTGAATATGAGGAAAACGACAGTTCAAATGCAGTTCTCCAACTATAAATTTCCCATTAGGAATATCATTTTTCCCAAAATATTTTTGAGGGTACTCAACTTTCCCTCTAAATTTTATTGTTCTCATAATTCTTCTTCTGTTTCTTTATCTTGTTGATTTTCAATTTTCTTTCGGGCGCTTTCTTTGTATAGATATTCAGGATTAACATAGTAATCGTTGTATCCGTCGTAATCTTCTTCACGCCAGCCGTAACAATGTTCAATAATGTGTTGTGCCATAACTCAAATCCATTGCTTGATTACATTCTTACTTTTGAGTGGATAGTAATAGGGGAACTCGCCACGCTCAAGAGCGCTGATTTCCTTTCGTAGCCTACATATCTTATCCGCTCTATCCAATTCTGCGAAACTAAACAAATCGGTTGTGTGGTCTTTCTCCAACTTTGCGATTTTAGCGCGTTTCGCTTTGATTAGTGTCCTCGACTTTTGCGCAATGTATTCGTCGCCTAATTTTAGGTCGGCAGGCTTTTGAATAATCTGCAGGCGAACGGTGCGTTTAGGGTGTTTAACTTTGACCCTTGCTGCAAGGTATTCAAAGTACCACTTCCAGCGCAATGTACGGCTCATTTTTAGGTCAGCGCGATAGTACACGACTTCTTCGACTACTTGCGGCTCGTTCAGCATTGACACATCAATACGAATGACCATTATTGGCTCTACGATATTCATGACTGCACCATTTGTCGCTCAAAATCTTCTATCTGCTCCCACGTTAGCCACTCTGGCTTTTCCTCAAGGTGCTTCCACAATTCTTTCATGAATGCGATATGGTCTTTAGGATCGCCCATGTAAAGCCTTTGTTTGTTTCTGTTTCCGTACCCTAAATAGAACTGACAATCCATTTTGCAACGGCTTAATGTCATGTCTCCGTATCGAGGGTAATCCTTAGAGCCTGTAACGAACTCTAATTGCTTTTGTATTTTTTCATTCATAACTCAAGTGTTAGTTGTTTTGGTAATCTACCGTGTTATTTTTACCAAGTTATAACCCAAAGAAGAACCAACGAAATCGCAAACAAGATTACATATTGCACTATAAACTCAATGCCGCTATAATTATGCAGATTCTCATTAAGGAATGGTGCTAATAATGATATAACGATTATTAGTGCTATTCTTTTGCATTTTGTTATTTCCATACTCATTCCTCCTATTTTATCCAATTTGGATCTCCGTAATAACAATACACTCTGCTTTGTTCAACTCCGTTGCTGAACGGACACACATCGCAATTGCTACGCCCTGCTGGGCAGTTTAGTGGCGTAGTCTTTACTTTTCTCAGTTTCATAATTAGTCCTCTTGATTAAACAGTTCTTGTTCGCGCCAATACAATCCGCCTCGGCTGGAAGCAACGAAAGGGCAGTTGCCTTGTAGCGCTTTTTCGCATGTGCGCATATCCACATTAGGCGGGCAGCCGTTCTTTGCGCAATTATGAGTTGCCATATCAGTACCTAAATTTAGTGAAGTGAATGATCGCAAGTGGTTTGCTTTTGTCATACTTTTCAAACCAAGTATCCCAGTCTTCATAAGACAATCCGTCATTATTGGCTAATTGCTTGCAACTAACCTTAGAATCTCCAGGTATTCCGAACAACTCCCAAGTGCTTTCTACTATACCATATTCACCCAACAAGTCTATCTCGTCAGTAAGATATAGTTTCTGTATTCCGATACCGTCCGCTTTGGTTAGGCGTGCGATTTCCACTTGCTTGCTGGCATAGGGTTTGCCCGTCCATTGGCGAACTGATAAGCACGCCTCGCCTCTCTCTATCTGCTCAAATCGTTTTGCCCATAGCGGATAGTTCTCTCGGATCGTATGGAGTTTCAGGTGTGCGTGGTCACTCCAGCCGTTTATAGCTGCTTGTAGTTTATGCTCAAAGCCCGTCGGGATTCCCGCTTTAGGGTGTGTAGTAGGGAATACCTTGGATAGTGTTATAACATACTTTTTCATACTCAGCCCTCCGTGTGAAACAAATCATAGTCAGCATTGACTGTTATACTATTTGGCATGGATGTCAGCGGGCAGTCATTACGAGTTTCTCCGATGTACTCCAGTACGCTGTCCTTGAAATAGACCCTTGGGCGCTTTGTGTTGTTCGCAAAGTGATATTCTGCAATCATGTAAAATAAACTTGACACCCATCTGAACACATCATTCCTGCTATATTCGCGCTTCCCGCTCATAAGACCAATCTTGTAAAGGTCGCAAAACTTGATAGTGCGATCTATCATCTCGGCACTCTTTTTGAGCGATATGATAGGCTCAATGCTTGCGAAAGTCTTGAAGCCAAGTTCGTGCAGTAGTTGCATTGTATTTATCCTATCCTCGTTGGTACTTGCACCTGGCTCTAATTCGTCGCAACCTGTGAGAGTGAAGCCGAATGCGATGTATTTTCTATACTCGGGAGTAAAGTAGTAGGGCGGTAGCGAATCGATAAAATCAGCACGCTTGGTTAGGATCTTGCAAGGTATGCGATTATGAATAGCATAGTCTATTGAGGCGAAAGTGAGTTTTTGACACTCATTAAGCATAGGGTCAGATGTGAATGTAAAGAACAAGCCATGCTTTTGCAGCTCTTGTAGATTAGCGTCCACCTCCTTTTTGAACACACGATATGCGTCGTCTTCGCTCTTGAAACACTTCTTGAGTGTTGGCTGTGGCTTGCTGCCTATAGAATGAGCCAACACCCCGCGCTTACAATAGCAATAATCGCAGTCATTACTACAGCCTACATAAAAATTGCAAGCCCACTTGGCATACTCTCCAGCCTTTCCTTTTGGTTGGTAAATTGCTTTCGTTGTCATGATATTATTCGTTTACCTTGTTCTACTATCCATGCTTGCAATTTCTCCTTACTCCAATTCGCGATCTGACCGTTCTCATCAATAGTCAAATACATGTAGTCGCCAAATCCCTCATCATCGAGGCAAAGGAAATCGGGAACGTAATAGTACCCGTCATTGGTACGCTTGAGAACATCATCCTCAAAGTATTCGATAACACACTCATCGCACACTTTGTAATCTGTGACCGCTTGAACTCCCTTTTGCCAATTGAGAATGATTCCGCTATCTGCGTCGATTTCGAGATTCCAAGACCAGCCGTCTTTGTCGAACTCGTCCGATTTTACCACACAAGGCATTGCTGGCGTAGCACCTTGCTTCTGTTCTTCGTAAGAGATGTCTCTTTTGCCGTTTACCGTGCCGTCTTCGTAATAGCGCACTCCTGCGCGCACTTTCAAAATTCGTTTCATTGTTTTGCTGTTTTTGTGGTTAATATATTTCGTTTGTTTTGGGCATGCTAAATAACGCGTTCAGTATCTTGCCGTTATGTCATCTACATGCTGTTCTTGCTCTATTGTCTTCCGAATGTCTCGCAAGGCTATTTTCTTTGCGTGTAGGTTAGCGCGTTGCTCTCGTGATGTCCTCTCAAAGAAGCGCCTTGCCTTAAGTCCGTTCTCCGAAAGTTTGTCATGTTTATGCTTCTCGCGATACTGTGCGTTCCGCCTATCGCAATACTCTAAATCCAACTTGCCTTTGTACAACATACCTGCGAGTATTTACCACGGATAATAATCGCTATTCTTACCGTGTTTATGTTTGTTTTTAAGTGGTAGGCAGTTCAACGCTGATAGCACTACAAACAAGCCTACTGAAATGATTTTAATTGCCATATTTGCTCATTAGAAAGGACAATCGCTATCGTCATCGTCGAAACGATCCGAAGCGAATGGGTCATTGTAAACATCATCAACTTCAAAGTCAAAAGTAGCTGCCGCTGCCGCTTCCATTTCACGCTGCTGCCTATCGCCTACGAGGTGGTTAGTGTTATCCCACGCTGGCGTTGAGTTTTCCGTTTCAACAGGCGAATAGCGACCGTTGGTAAGATTGTACTTGAATAGCGCGCTACCAACCTTTCCGAGGTGACGGAACTTAACCTTGGACACACGCACTTCAACAATCTCTTTCACGCGATCTCGGTGGACTATGATACCAAAATCGCACTTGTTGTAGAAGTGAGCCGAACCGCTGATGTCGTAAAGGGTGGGCATTTCAATGTTGCCGTCCTTGTTCTTGGACATCTTCGTAGGGTGAGCCATGAGGATTATCAGAACATCATTCTGCTGTGCAAAGTTGGTCAGCCTATCGAGCAGCTGCGATATGTACTGCGTTTCGTTGCGCGAGCCTTGCTCATTCTCAAGTCGGTTGTAGGGGTCAATGACAAGCGCTTTGATACCTCTCTTGCGCACTAAATACTTTGCTCTGTCAAGAATACTATCCACGCGGAAATCATCTTTAGGGCTGATAAAGTAAAAGTCTGTTTCAAGGTGCATTTTGACCTGCTGGTATTCGCCATAAGGAAGCGTGTCCTTGCCGAACTTGCGCCCTGTGAATTTCTCAATCAACTTGCTTGCGTGGTAGGATAGAGGAGCGTTCTCGGGACTAAAGTAGGCGAAGCGCCAGCCGTAGCGCATATTCAATCGCTCTGCTATCTCATCTATGAACTCCGACTTTCCGCTGCCTGGAATACCCGTGACAACGCAAAGGCGCTTTGTTTCAAATGACAACAGGTCGTCGAAATCCTTATGACCAATGGTCATGCCCTTTTGCATACCATTCTCAAACAACGAATCGAGGCTCTGCTCAAAGTCTGATACCGAGAACACACCCTCTGCTTTTATCTCGGGGGCGTTCTCCAAGCATTGCAGTAGGCTTTCCTTGCCGTATTTCTGCAGGTGTTCGTTTGCGTCCTTGCAGCCGTCTCCGTACTCAACTACACAGCAACGCTCAATGCCAAAGCGCCTAATCAACTCATCGCGGAGAATAGTGCCTTTGCTGTCCGTATCAACCGCAATGAAAATCGTGGTCTTGTTCTCAAAATAGTCGTCGATATAGTCGTCAAGGTAGTTGAGATTCGCGTTAGCACCGTTAGGCACGCTGACCACATCAAGGCGACCGCACTCCACAAATGAGAGCGTGTCCATCTCTCCCTCTGTAATCACGCACTCCGACGTGTCTTTGATAGCGTCAATGTTGTAAGGAAGCAGCTCCGCTCCTTGGCACATCTTGAAGCACTTGTCGCCTGTACGGAATTTGGTATTGACCAACTCGCCGTCCTTGTAGTAGTTGAACTGCACCGTGTTAAACTGCATGTTCTTTTGCGGCATGAACTCCAAGCCCTCTGTTATGCGCATTGCGATGAGCGTTTCCTTGCTGATACCACGACTGGCGAACCATTTGACAGCATTATCGGACATGGCGTTCGTTTGGCGTGGTTTAGGCTTCTTGTACACGGGCTTTTCTTTGCGTATAGGGTGCGGATTGTACCAAGACTGTTGCTTTGCCCATTGCTTGCGTTCTTCCTCGGTAAACTCCAACTTTCCGCCCCAGCCGCAATAGTGGCAGTTCCATACGCCCTTGTCGAGATCTACCGACAATGAGCGGTCTGTTTTGTTGCTGCGTTGTTGGTGACACCTTGGACAATGTACCTTGACATTTCCCGATTTGCGCCCAGCAGGTATCTCTATGCCGTATTCTTGATATGTTTTCATACTGGTGGAATCCAAGATTTGCTTTCACGTGACCATACCATATCGCTATTTGGGCGTGGGGGCGCGCTCATCGGAACGGGAGGTAGATTGCCTGTGCCGTAGCGGCGTTCTCCGTTCTCGTCTATCCACTCGCCAACTCCCAACTTAACACCAGCAGGGGCTTGCTTCTTCGCGCTGCCTGCGCTTCTTCCGTCGCGCTTCTCCCACGTTCTTACGGCTGCTTTCCAGTCTTTCATTGGGCTGTTGCCTACTTTCCACCCCTTGCTCTCGTAGAAGTCGCAGAACGCCTCTCCCGTTATACCGTTGCCTCTCTCGTCACAATACGCCTGCACCTCTTGAGGTGTTGGTTTGGAAAATCTCTTATCGGGGGCGGCTTTCTTTTGAACCTCTTTAGAGGTTTTTTCTTTATCTTCTTTTATATCGCCTACGACTTTAGGAGTAGGCTCAATATCAATATCATTATCAATACCATTATTATTATCAATAATATTCGCATCCGTTTGTATTCCATTGCTTGCGGTTGTATGCGATTGCATACGCTCCCAACGCTTTCTCGCGTTCTCTTTGTTCCTGTCACAACGCTCTTGGTACATATCCCTGTCACGGTCGATAATAACGCGAGCGTTGGCAGTTGCAGCCTTGAGGAATCTATCCTCTGGAATGATTCCGTCAAAGGCGTATGCTTCGATTGCTTCGCGTATAGCCAGTCTATCCTCTGCTGGGTATTCTGCTATAGCCTCGCGCCAATCCTTGCGGAATAGGAAAGCGTTATTGTTGTTCCTTGTTGCCATATTACAATGTTGCTATAAGTGATGTTCGTAATTTGCTGTTCTGTTCATTCCATTCAAAGGTACGCAACATCCATTGTCGGTACTCTTTAGGAATGTTCACGAGGCGCTCTCCTTTGTACTTGCCAAAAGGCATAATGTCAATGGGCGCTGCTTTCTTCTCATCAATCATCTTCGTATCCTCGCGGGTGTACTTGCCGATGTCGTGAATTGGTATTCCCGAAAGCAGCTTGCCGCCCGTTCCGAACATGCGCCACATCTTGCCTTTCTCAAACACAATATCCTCAACGCGCCCGAAGCGGTCAAAGTTTCCGCCTATGTCGCACACCAGGCAGTCTTGCTTGTTCGGATCTATACGCGTTCCGCGACCGATGATTTGATAATACAAGGCGATAGAAGCGGTCGAAATACCCAGCACAATACAATCAATACCCGTGAAGTCAAAGCCTGTGGAAAGCACGCGCACATTGAATAGCACGCGGAGTTCGCCACGCTTGAACTTTTCAATAGTCTGCTCGCGCTCTTGCTTGTTCTGCTCACCATAAACAACACCCGACTTTGGATAGCGTTGCGACAGTTCGATAGCGTCTTGTACGCTCGGAACATAAGCAAGGATATGCCTGCGTTCGGGGTGCGCGTCAATGGCACTAATAACGCTGTCTGTACCACCGTTAGCGTTATAGGCAAGTTGCACGCTTTCTTCTGTGTATTCCGACTTGCTGCTGTTGAACACCAACAACGATCCGTCAAAAGCGCGCTTCTGATATACGAGTTTCGACCAAAAGCCGAGTTCTACCATTTCTTGAACCTGCCCAACATGGATAATCTCCTTGAAAAAGTTGCCTTTCTTGGACTTTGATGTGAGCATGACTAATTTAGAGAATGTGTTGCCGTTCAAATCGCGGTTCTGCTGCAACTTGACAGGCGTTGCTGTGATACCTAAAACATGCGTGATTCCGCTATCTTTGAGGAAGCGTCCGAGCATTGAGGTACTTTCGCGTGGATAGAGGTGCGCCTCATCAATCAACATCTTCGTAAAGCCTAACTGCTTAAATTTTGCGCCTAAAGCCTTTATTGACCCTATGGTTGCGTAAGTGATTGGCATAATCTCTTTTCGCCCCATAGAGGCTGAATAAATGCCCGCATTTGAGCCAAATCCACCGCAAAGTGTTATATACTTTTTGAAATTCTGCTCAAGCAGCTCTTTTGACGGCTGTAAAACGATGAGGCGCTCACCGTTATGCTTTGCTGTAAAAGCGGTCAAAATAGACTTGCCCCATGCCGTTGGTAAAACAATCAACGATGGATCGGGGTTAGATTCGCGGAAGAAGCGAATTGCCTTGTCTATCGGCTCCGTTTGATTTACGCGTAATGTAATCATTGTAGAAAATTGGCTATGCGGTTAGGCTTTGACCACGCCACAGCAATAGCGTTGCGATTGGTTTCCTGCTTCGCTGCCTTGCGCATAGCCGTTAAGTGTTATAGCCGTTGTATTTGCTGTTTGTTTGGTCATGTGTAACGGCTGTTAATTATTTCAACAAGAAGCGTCTTGAGCCTTGAACAGACTGCGTAATTTCCTTAGCGATGTTTGGATAGCGCTCCTCAAGCAACTTTGTATTGATTTTCGCGGTTGGCTTTGGGGCTTTCCAAGTGGCAAGTGTATCGCCACCGTAGGTGATTGCTTCTGCGTCTGCGAACGCCATTTTGATACGGTTCTCAAGCGTTTCCTTACGATCCTCAAGAGCGGAAATCTCTTTCTTGAGGTCTTTGAGGTCTTTGTAGGTCTCAAAGATTTCGTCGCTGACCTCGATTTGCTTGCCGTCTGTGTGGCGGTTGTACTTGGTAAGAATGTCTTGCACATTGATAGCTGCTGGCTCTTTACCACCAAGCACATTATCAACCCAAAAACGCTCTACCTCCTCAATCATCCAGCCGTAGAAATCGGGCGCAAAAGTAATGTCTTTGTAACCGAACTCGCGACCACTACACAACCATGCTAAAGAGCCTTGCTCATAGCCTGCAACGCCAAGGTTCATTTGCACTTGGCAGAACCAATGCTTGGGTAGGTCGTCGGGATCTACTGGGCGTTGCGTAGTCTTACACTCAAGAATACCCTTGTTGTCATCGTTACGCGCTACATCGGGCAGCCAAAATGTACGGTCAGGGCTAACGCGCAAGAACGGCTTGTCCTTGTCAATGAACATAAAGTCAGTTGCGCTACTCTTGATAATCTCTCTGCCACTCTCATCGGCGTAGAATCGAGCGACCGCGTCCTCAAGATAGTGACCTGCTTTCATGAAGAAGTTCTCCTCTTGTGGCTTGTCAATTCCGCGCTTCTTGCGCCATAGTTGGTAAGGCGTTTCCCATGGGTTGAGACCTAAAACGCTGGCAACCTCACTTGCGCCTATACCCTCGTTACGAGCCGCAAGCCATTCCTCACGGCTGTTGAATATCAATCGCGTGCGTGTCATTGTTTCTCCCCCTCTGCGTTACTCTCGTTGCTATCAGAATCCTCATTCTTGGCAGCCTCACCGATAATCTCAGCGACCTTTTCCAGACTTGGAGCAATTAAGCACATGCAGGCTTCTTTAACGATTCTCCGAAAGACAGGCTGGTCTTTCATCAACGATCCTACACCTTCTGTAAGCAATCTACCACTACCCATAAGAGCGCCCGTTGTATTGTGATGCTCTTTATCTACATCTTCAATAGCGATGACAATTAAGGCACGTTTCTCTTTGTCTTCGTTACGCCAGCTCTCTAAAGCGGCAATTTTTTGTTTGAAATCTTCCATAATTTGCTGTGTTTATTGGTTAATGATTATTTTACGCTTGCAGCCATAGCCTGCTCGGCTTTCTCCTTGGCTGTTGTTGCTGTTTTGCTTGCTGCTTCTTGCTTTTTAGCCTCTTTCAGAGGCGCTACGAACAGTTCTTCTACGCTTGAGCTGCCCTCGTTGATAGCATTTACTGCGCCTCGTAGATTGAGCAGTCTTTCGTTGTCAATACTCTCAATCTTGGTCACGCCGCAATAGAACAGTACTTGTTCTTCTGTAATGCCAAGTTGCTTAACATACTCGAGCATATCTTTTCTGCGCGTTTCAATGTCCTTGACAGAACCAAGAGCGACCTTTCTTGTTTCATCAATCACTTTCTTCGTGATAGCCTTTGGCACAACTTTCAGCACCGCGTTACGAAACGCGATTGCGGAAGCAGCGTTGCCTGTAACAACCTGCATATCTTCGCTATAGGTTTTGCCGTACTTGTCCGTGATACGTCGCTTTACCTCAACGCTCACGGCAAGGTTAGTTTCGAGATCGTGGCAGATTCCTTGCGCTGTGATTGTCTTGCCGTCGTTACCGATAATTCGAGTTGCTACACGGAGATTTCCCCACGCTCCTGCGATTATCTCTGCAAAACGAACGCTAATGCCCTCGATTAGGTCGCCACCGCGTTTTACTGCGTAGAAACAATCTTGAGCCGTTTCAGCGTCCATTTGACCATAGGTCTTAATTGTGTTGAGAACTCTTGCAACATCTCGCGGATATTGCTTTGCGGTGGCAATTTGCACATCTACCTCCGCACGGTCGATTGCCTGGATAACATCAACCGATTTTACTTCGATGATTTCATTTGGTTGCATAGTGCATTTAGTTTAGTTGAGGTCTTACGCCTTTCCTCATTGGCATTTGGGTTTATGAGTAGCGCAGTAAGTTTGCGCCTCACTCTCTATCTCATCTTTGGTCTTGATAGGCTGCTCTTTCATCCACTCGTCCAAGCGCTTCTTGTCAAAGTAGATCTTGCGGCTTTTCTTGAAATGTGGTATCTGCCTTTGGCTGGTCATCTTGTACAAATACCCTTTGCTATAGCCCGTGTAAGCAACCGCCTCGTCAAGGTCAAGAGTTTCCTTGTCGAACATAGCATTGCGCTGACCTAAAAGCAGCTGCTCTATACGGTCAAGGCGAGCATACACCTGCTCAAGTGTTACATTATCTTTTGACATAATTATCCTCCTTGAAATACTTGTCAATGTTAGGCAAATAGCCGCGCTCACGAGCGATTACTCCAGCGATAAAGGAAATTGCCATACAAGCAAATCCGAGAACCTTTAACAGCAGGAAACGGACGGCTGATATAGGCGCTTCGGGGTTCTCCTCGCCAATAAGCAGAATGAAGCCGAAAACACCTACGCAAGTCAGAACCGAAAACAACAACCACTTGGCTGCTTGTTTGAAATCAATAGGGCGTTTCATAATCACTTTTGTTCTTTAAGGCGTTTTTCTACTCTGTCGCGAATGTCATAGATCGTACTCACAGAAGCAATGTGGTACTTCTCACAAAGGTACTCCGCGATAGCAACCTTGCTCTTTTCAGGGTCTGCAACCAACTCTTGGTACTCCGTGTAGATAGCCAAATCTCTGCGTTCCTTTTCAACTTGGAACTTAGTCTTGAAAGTCTTGTCCATAAGTTTTAGTTTTTTTGTTAGTTAGTATTTTATTATTTTTTTTTGTGTTTTTTTTCCGTTTTTATTTGGTCATACCAAAATAATTTCGTAACTTTGCACGCAATTTTGAACCTAAAAAATGCCAATAACGAAACGATTGCGTGCTGGTATGAAAGAATTTCGGTGCAAAATTACGAAATTTTTTCGGATTGACAAAATTTTTTTGCGAATTTTTTTCGTGAAAAAATTAAAGAAAGTTTATAATAACCAATAAATCAACAAGTTATATGAACGTGAAAAATTTGCGTGAGAAAATTGGAGTAAGTCAGCAAGAACTTGCTACAATGTGTGGCGTTACGGTGCGCACCGTACAGAATTGGGAAATGGGTAAACCTGTACCAGAACGCGCTCAAAAACTCTTGGAAGTCATCTCCAGCGGGCGCGAGATTATACAGTCTGGTGGGGCTAATAACGGCGTGAGCGTAGCTGCTGGAACAGGTAGCCAAGTGTTGCTTAATCCCGACACGGAAAAGTTCTTTGCTACCCTTGAGAAGCAGCAGGATATTATGAGCCGCCAGCTTGAGGAGTTAGCGGAAATGCGAATGCTCATTCAGAAGAAAGATGAGCAGATCGATACGCTATTGAAACTTGTTCAACAAAGGCAATGAATACTCCCGAGAGCGTAATGGAATGTCGCGCGCGCGTTCTTAAATGCAGAATAGAGCGTATGTTCGCGCGCATGCGTAATAATGAGCGCCTAACTCATCATGCGTTCTTGCAGATCGTGTGTGACACGCTCGATATAGACGACTGGGAACTCTCCGTGTTGTACGATACAACAACTTGGCAAGATTATTGCCCTCGCAGGGGTTCGTGAGTTATTTTTAGAAGATATTGCGTTAGAGCAACGATTTGTGCGCAAATGGAAAAGTCCTTGTTCAAGTAAAAATAAACGCAAGAGGACAAAGAAAAGCGGCTGAGCGGTTACTACTGCCCAGCCGTTGATTTATTACCCCTATATCGCCCTTATATATGGGGTGTTTATTCTTCAGTACCTAATATGTTCGGAATACGCGACACCGCTGCCTGCTTGTTCTTGTCGAGGACTTTCGTGTATATCTGCGTGGTGCTAATGTTCCTATGCCCAAGCAGCTTTGAGGTGGTGTAAATATCGGTTCCCAAGTCCAACATCATTGTCGCAAAGGTATGTCGCCCACAGTGGAATGTTATCTCCTTATTTATGCCTGCTCGCGCTACCCAAATCTTGAGCGTGCTATTGGTGCAAGAGGGTGAGTGTATATCTCCGAATATACGCTGATGTGGCTCTCTACGCTCTCCCATGAGCGCTACTGCTTGTTCTGAAATATCAAGGTACTCCAGCCCGCCTGTTTTCTTCTGCGTGAAGATGATTCGGGTGTATTCGCCTTGTTGGTAAACATCACCCCATGTCAGTTTGATAATATCGCTCCTGCGCAATCCTGTTAGGCACGAGAACAAAAACGCGTTCTTGATTTGTGGGTAATCGCAATCCGTTTCCGCAAGGCGCTTTACCTCATCTATAGTTAGGTACATGCGCGTTCCCTCTTCTGCTCTGAAACTCTCTATGCCACGGAGCGGGTTGGTAGGTATAATGCGCTCCTCGAACGCTTGATTGATACAGGCTCGCAACTTGTTGAAATAACTTACCTTGCTGTTTCTTGACAACGGCTTGCTCTTGTCGCGCTCTCTTGTATCGTGCTGCCAGGCAATCGCCTTACGATCCAAGTAGTCCTTGAAGCCTTGTACCCATTCCGTCGTGATGTCGGCAAAAGTGATGTCCTCACGCGGATCGTATTTTTTGAGGTGGTGCAAGCATGAGTGCCAGTTGCCCCAATTGCCATGGCTATCCTCTCCGAGCCGTTTCTCACACATGCTTCTATAGTAGTCATAGAAGCGCGTTTGTGTAGCAAATTCATTCTCAAAGCCGAACCTGCCATTTTTCAAGTCCACGATACGCTTTGCGCGGATCGCTTCCGCAAGGCGCAATGTTTCGTTGTTCTGCTCCTTATCCTTTCGGCTCTTTTCGGGAATCAGATAGAGTTTCAGCCACTCGTAAGTTCGCTTGCCGTCAAGGTAAATATCAAGGTACAGCGAAACAGTCCCCGATGTGTTAGGGCGCTTGCGTAATTTGATAGGCTCTTTGTTGGTACTCATAGTCACAATGATTTTGTTACTTTTGTTACTTTTTTCGTTTCGGGTCACAAAATTACAACAAATTATTGAAACTACAATATAAATAAAGTAAAAAATGAAGATTTTTTCAGAATAGGCGCATTTTTCTATATTACAGGCGTTATTTGACTTAGATTGAGTTTATTTATTTCCTGCCTTACTTTCCAAAAATGTGCCTTACTTTCCGATACAGAATTTACCAAAAATATTGTTCAATACCTCTTGTGAGGTGATTTGTCCCGTTATTTCGCCGAGGGCAGACAGGCAGTCTTGCAAGTCCATGCTGAGGAACTCGCCACTAATCTGCATCTGCAAGCCTTCTTGCACGCGCTGAATAGCCTCCTGCGCACGCACCAACGCCTCGTAGTGACGAGTGTTACTGATAGTCACGGCATTGCGTGTATCGTACTGCTCGCGAGCAAAACTGATTAATTGTTGCTTCAGTACCTCTACATCGCCACTCTTGGCAGAGAGATAGATCCTTGCCTCATCGCCTTCTCGCCTCATCGCCTCCTTGCCTAAAAGGTCCACCTTATTTAGTACTTGTATCACCTTTTTTTCGCTAATATCATCTAATTCAGACAAGATATCCGTAGGGTTGGACACGTCTTGCAGATGGATAAGCACTGCCGCTTTCTGCGCCGCTTGGCGACTACGCTCAATACCCAAACTCTCGATTTGATCGTCTGTTTGGCGCATACCTGCCGTGTCAATAAAACGGAACAACATACCGTCTAACACCAACGTGTCTTCCACCGTGTCACGCGTGGTCCCCTGTATATCACTCACAATAGCGCGCTCCTCACCCAACAACGCATTGAGTAGGGTGGACTTACCCACGTTGGGCGCTCCGATAATCGCCACAGGAATACCTTGCTTGATAGCATTGCCCGTCTTGAAAGAGCCAACTAACTTGCCAATAGCATTATCAATCTCTTGTGCCAAAGCAAACAGCTCACAACGGTCGGCAAACTCCAACTCTTCATGATCCGCAAAATCCAACTCCAACTCCACAAGCGACGTGAAAGTTAACAATCGCTCTCTAAGTGCCGCCAACTCCTGAGATATACCACCGCGCAACTGGCTGAGCGCCAAGTCTTTCTCGGCTTTCGTCTGTGCTGCAATCAAGTCTGCTACCGCCTCGGCTTCGGTCAAATCCATCTTACCATTAAGGAAAGCGCGTTGGGTGAACTCACCTGCTTTTGCCAACTGACAACCTGCATCAACAAGCCATTGCAGCAAAGTCTGCTGGATATACATACTGCCGTGGCAAGCAATCTCCACCACATCTTCACCCGTGAATGAATGGGGCGCACGGAACACACTAACCAACACTTGATCAAGGATCTCGCCTCTCGCCTCTTCGCCTCCTCGCCTAATCTCTCCGTAATGCACGGTGTATGCTTTCGCCTCCGTCAGCGACTTTCTTCCGCAGAATAGTTTGTCCACAATCGCAATAGCAGACTCTCCGCTCACACGTACAACAGCGATTCCTCCACTGCCGTAGGGGGTCGATATGGCGCAAATCGTATTTGACATATTTTTTCCTTGAGCGCGGCAGGATGTTGATTGCCGCGCAAGTTGTTTATGTTGTCTTTCTAAAAAATATCTACTTTTTCGTACATTTTAACCATCTCCAATCTCCGCGTTCTTTTGTTTCTGTGTGTTGCAATCCTGCGGCTTCTGCTGCTTGCTGCAAGTGCGGAATATCCTCGGCGTAGAATCCGCTCAGCCACAGTTCGCCTCCTTGTTGCAAGGACTTCGCGTATGCAGGCATGTGCTCTACCAAAATGTTGCGGTGTATATTCGCCAGTATCAGGTCGTATGCGCCATCGGGTGGGGTACTGCCCAAACGCACATCCAACGTCACGTTGTTTGCCTCTGCGTTCTCCAGCGTGTTGGCCACACTCTTGTCATCTATATCTACTGCCACTACACTGGTCGCTCCGCATTTCTTGGCCATAATGCCTAACACACCCGTACCGCAACCCATGTCCAGTACATGGCGCTCTGTCAAGAAGAAGCCTTGCTCTTTCGCTTCCAAGAGAGCCTCTATCATCATGCTGGTCGTCTCGTGGTGACCCGCACCAAATGCACAATGTGGCGTAATGCGCACACCCATAGGCAGTTCCACTATCTCGTGCTCGGCCTCCCATGCAGCGTTCCAGTTAATATCTTCGCACGCTTCTATACCGAGCAATGCGACACCCTCGGTGTCTGCAATCAATGCTTGCAAGGCCTCCTGATTCTCCTCTAATACGGCAGTCTGGATATAGGCATCAGCCCCATCAAAGACCTCAAAACCAATATCGCAGAGGGCTTGCTCCAACAAGTCTTGCTCCCATTCCTCAGCAAAGGAGTATGTCAAATGTACTACGGAATACTGCATGTTTTTAATAAATTTCCTGCAAAGGTACAACTTTTTTTGCGTATATGCAAAACTTTTTGTACTTTTGCGTGAAATTTCAAGGATTATGAACTATCAACAAACCATCGACTATCTCTACGCTTCGCAACCTGCTTTTCATTTGGTAGGCGCAGCGGCATACAAACCAGGGTTGGACAATACCTACCGCCTCATGGCGCATTTGGGCAATCCGCATGAGCAACTGCGTGCGGTGCATGTGGCTGGCACCAATGGCAAGGGCTCTACCTCGCACCTTATCTCGTCGGCATTGCAGGCACAAGGCTATAAGGTGGGTTTGTTCACTTCGCCCCACTTGGTGGACTTCCGCGAGCGTATTCGTATTTCGGGTGAAATGATTCCCGAGGAGACCGTCGTGCAGTTTGTAGCAGATAATCGTGCTTTCTTGGATGAACTGCGCCCCTCGTTCTTTGAGACAACCATGGCTTTGGCGTTTTGGTATTTCGCTCAGCAACAGGTAGATATAGCGGTCGTGGAAGTGGGGTTAGGTGGCAGACGGGATAGCACCAATATCCTCACGCCGCTGGTCTCTGTGATTACGAATATCGGCATTGACCATACGGAGTTTCTGGGCAATACCCTTGCGCAGATAGCCGAGGAGAAAGCGGGCATTATGAAACCGCATGTGCCTTGTGTGATAGGCGAGACGCACCCTGAAACGCAGGAGGTGTTCCTTGCTCGTGCGCGTGTATGCGATATAGTAGGTGAGGGATTGGAGACAACGGATTGTCGTTTGTGGTTCGCGGATCAATGTGGTTATATGCGCAAACGCCGCAAGAAAGAGGCACCCGACTGCCAATTGCTGGGTAGTTATCAAGAGAAGAATCAGCAGACGGCATACGTGGTATTGCAAGTGCTCCGCAATTATTGTGGCGTGGAATTGTCTAAGGAGGCGATTGCTACGGGTTTTGCTCAGGTATGTACGCTGACGGGCTTGCGTGGTCGTTGGGAAATACTTTCGCAGAATCCTTTAACCATTTGTGATACAGGGCATAACGGCCATGGTCTTCGCTATGTGGCAGAGCAGTTATCTAGCCTCATCGCCTCCTCGCCTAATAGCCTTTCGCCTCATCGCCTACACATCATCCTCGGCATGGTTAACGATAAGGATATTGATACTGTTTTGGCATTATTGCCTACAGAGGCAGTGTATTATTTCACTCAGCCTGCCACTTCGCGTGCCATGCCTGCTGAAGAATTGCTTCGCCGTTGGCAAGTTATCTGTGCCTCTCGCCTTAGTGGGGTCCCCGAAAACGCTCGTGGCGTTTTTGGGTGTTCTTCGCCTCTCGCCTCTTCGCCTAATTGTTATCCCACCGTGCGTGAGGCACTCACCGCAGCACAAAAAGCAGCCTCCGCAGAAGACATTATCTTCATTGGTGGCAGCAATTATGTAGTAGGCGAACTCCTATCTTCTAACCTCTAACCCGAATAATCGTTAGTCCATCGCGCAGGGGCAATATCACTTTCTCCAGTCGCTCGTCTTGCATCACCTTGTCGTTAAAAGCGCGCAGGGCAACGGTCTGCTTGTCTTTGTCGTAAGCGGACTCAATGATATGTCCATCCCACAGGGTGTTATCTGCCAATATCCAGCCCCCTTTGCGCATCAAGGGCAATACCAAATCCAAATAATCGCAATACTCCTTCTTATCCGCGTCAATAAAGACGAGGTCAAACACCTCCGTGCCTTTCGCCTTATCGCCTAATCGCCTCAAAGTCTCCTTCGCATCGCCGATCATCAACTCGATTTTCTCGCCTAATGGTGAGAGTGCCAAGTTGCGACGGATACTGTCCTCCATCTCATCATTGTGCTCAATGGTGATAAGTTTGCCGTCCTCGGTCAGTCCCTCTGCCAAGCAGAGGGCAGAGTAGCCCGTGAAAGTGCCCAACTCCAATATGCGTTTGGGCTGAATCATCTGGCTAATCATACTCAGCACGCGCCCTTGCACATGTCCTGACAGCATGCGAGGGTTGATTACTTCGAGGTGTGTGTTGCGAGTGATTTGTTTCAGCACTGGGCTTTCAGGCGAACTATGTTGCTCAATATATTCCGATAAAGTCATACGAATTTTTCAATTTGTGTGCAAAAGTACAAAAAAACTTGCATATACGCAAATATCACAAAAAAAACATCTCTTTTGATGGCTCCAATGTAGGTCGTAATACCAAAGAAAAAAGCCGTCTCTCGACGGCTATTTTTCCACGGTATTAGTCTGTTTGATTTTTTAAGGTACAAAAAAGATTGAGTTGGTTTCTAAAACCAGTGCAAAGGTACTGCTTTTTCATAATACCCGCAAGAGCAAATTTATGTTATGCAACACCTTTTTGTGTTTTTTTGACCTTAAAAATGTTTAATAACATATTTAGCACTATTTCCTATCCAGCTCAATGACCTCTAAATCACGAATTTCTATGCCATCTATCACAAAGCGCAAAAGCGTTTGTACAGTATGCCACCCCTGTTTACCTGCAGCCCCAGGGTTCATGGTTAGCATTTGCCATGTAGGATCATATTGAACTTTTAGGATATGGCTATGTCCGCAAACAAACAACTGTGGTGTTTCTTTTTTGAACATGGGCAATAACCAAGGATTATACTTACCAGGATAGCCACCAATATGTGTCAGTAGCACGTTCACATCTTCCACACGGAAACGATAGAACTCGCTGAGCGAATAGCGTACATCGCCGCTATCCATATTCCCATATACTGCACGTGTGGGTTTGAACTCGCGCAGGTGTTGCAGCACCATGGCACTGCCTATGTCACCCGCGTGCCATATCTCATCCACCTGAGCAAAGTGCTCCAGTACGCGTGGATCAAGATAGCCATGTGTATCGCTCAATACGCCAATTCGTGTCATCGCTTGCTGATTTTGTCAGAAATAATAATACTGATGATGATGGCTATCGTAGCAAAGGAAAAGAAGAAAACTACATCCCTCAAGTCCACCACGCCACGCGAAATGCTACTATAATGGTCTTGTAAAGTCACCCAGTAGAGCACGAAACAAGCTACGCCACCCAAGATAAATGCCACTAACTGGCTCTTGGTCAGTGTACTACATAGCAGTCCTATACCGGTAAAGGAAGCACTCAAGAAGACTAATCCCGTCATTGAACCTACAAACTGTCCACTGTCAATATTGCCCATGGGCTCCGCCATGTAAAATACGATGAAGTAGTGCACTACGCATGGTATTAATGCCATTACTGTTAGCAAAAATGCTGCCATGTATTTGCCCACAACGATTTTCCATAGCGCAATGGGCTGTGCGCGGAGTAGTAGCCACGTACCTGTCTGCCGTTCTTCCGCAAACAAACGCATGCTTAATGCAGGACATACAAGCATGAGTAACCATGGCGCAATCTGAAAGAGTCCATCTGCTTGTGCATAACCTGATTCAATCACATTCCATTGCCCAGGGATGACCCATAGGAATAGACTGATAGCCAAGAGAAACAACCCTATCACGATATACGCAATCGGTGTGGAAAAATAGTATGATAGTTCTTTTTTGAACATAGGATAAACTTCTCTCCCTTAGCGGACCCCAGCGAACCTCGCGGATTCGTGGGGTGCTTTTGGAGTGGGGTAGGTTTGTTAGTGCTTAAAGTGGCGAGTGCCGGTCATGAGCATACAGATGCCCAATTCGTCGGCTTTCACTACGCAGTCGTTGTCGCGGATACTACCACCTGGTTGCACGATTGCGGTTACGCCATATTGTGCTGCCAATGCTACGGTATCGTCGAATGGCAAGAAACCATCAGAAGCGAGGATAAGACCTTCGGTCACACCAGCAGCGTGCGCTTGCTTCATAGCGATCTCAGCACTACCTACACGGTTCATTTGACCAGCGCCTACGCCCAATGTTTGGCCGTTCTTTACAACTACGATTGCATTGGATTTCACGTGCTTAACGATATTCCAGCCGAATTGCATATCTGCGAGAGTTGCAGCATCTGGTTGCACTTTGGTAGCGCACATGTCAGCTGTGATCGTCTCAATTTGGGTGTCGAGGTGTTGCACGAGCAAACCGCCGTTGACGCTCACATATTGGTCAATCGCCTCGGTGCTTGGAGTCATGTCCACTTGGATAACACGGAGGTTCTTCTTGGTAGCGAAGATCTCCATTGCCTCGTCGGTGAAGTCAGGAGCAATCACGATCTCCAGGAAGATTGGCTTCATGCCGAGGGCAATCTCCTTGGTGATAGTGCGGTTGCAGATCACGATACCGCCGTAAATGCTTACGGTGTCTGCCTCGTATGCTTTTTGCCATGCCTCTTCGATAGTCTCTGCTACAGCCGCACCACATGGGTTCATGTGTTTGAGGGCTACGCAGAATGGCTCGTCGAAGTCGCGTGCGATGTTGAGCGCAGCGTTAGCATCTTGGATGTTGTTGTATGACATCTCCTTGCCTTGGAGTTGCTTGCCCGTAGCAAGTGAGAATGGGATTGCTTTGGTAGAAGCATAGAACTTTGCTGATTGGTGAGGGTTCTCGCCATAACGAAGACCTTGCTTGAGGTCGAACTCGAGGAAGAGTTTCTCGTTGAGGCCAGCTTTCTCACGCATGTAAGTAGCGATGCATGCATCGTATTGTGCGGTGTGGGTGTATGCCTTCGCAGAGAGTTGAAGACGAGTCTCGAGGGTGGTGTTGCCTGTAGCGTTGATCTCAGAGAGGATAGTGTCGTAGTCTGCTGGATCGCAAACGACGGTCACATCGTTGTAGTTCTTTGCTGCAGAACGGAGCATAGATGGGCCACCTATATCGATGTTCTCAATCGCATCTGCCATGCTTACGCCCTCTTTGGCGATGGTCTCGCGGAATGGATAGAGGTTCACGCACACGAGGTCGATGAACGAGATACCATTCTCCTCCAATGCTTGGAGGTGAGAAGGCTCGTCACGACGAGCGAGAAGACCACCGTGTACCTTTGGGTGAAGGGTTTTTACACGTCCGTCGCAGATCTCTGGGAAACCTGTTACGTCGCTAATACCGATAGTTTTGATACCTGAATTTTCGAGGAGTTTTTGTGTACCTCCTGTGGCGATGATTTCCCATCCAGCAGCTTGCAAGCCGCTTACGAAATCCACCAATCCTGTTTTGTCACTTACACTGACTAATGCTCTTTTTGCCATAAAAATAGACTAATATTATTGTTTTTGTTGAAATTCTTAATTATTTATTTCCCAGTGACCATTGCGTTTTCCATTGCGACGCGATATGATACCTTTCGTAGTGAGACTAACCGTGAGCGTCTTTACTGTTCGCTCCGATTTACCTATGGCTACTGCTATCTGCTTTTGCGTTGCGGATGGATTGTTTTGCACTATTCGCAATACCGCCAACTCATCCAAAGTGCAATTTTTGCACTTTGAAAGCGATAAATCTTCTGTTTTTGCACTTTGAGTTGCACTTTGAACTTGCTCTTGCTCCTTTACTGGCTGCCAATCAAGATGCAATTCTCTGTTTTGAAGAGGATGATTCTCACCTAATAATAGATTGCGGAAGAAACGTTCCAAGAACAATTGATTGCTGCTAACTCCTTGTAGTACATTGGTATAATTAGCGCGAACAAGTGCATTACGGAAGTACCATGAATTGTTTGCAAATATTTCGTTATTAACCTTAAACCCTAAAGTTGTTAGGTATTTGATTATAAACACAGCTGTAGTGCGTGTGTTACCTTCGCCAAATGGATGAATTTGCCAAATATTACTACAAAATGTTGCGAGGTGAGCAATTGCTTCATCTACAGAAACGGAGGAATAGTTGAATGATTTTTCTTGTTCAAAATCATATTTTAATGTCTCGCTAATCATATCAGCCCCTGCGTAGTAAACAGTGTCGCCACGTAGCACCCATTCTCGTTTGGTAATGTTGTAATCGCGTATTTTACCAGCAAACTTATAGATACCCGTAAATAGATGTCTGTGAATAGCAATTAGTTGCGAAGGGTTAAAGGCGAATGTCTTTTCTGATAGTAGTTCCGCAATACGAGCAGATACCTTGTCGGCTTCTTCTGTTGCTTCGCTCTCGCTATTTTGGCGCACTTGTTGTGATTGATAGTAAGAGTCAATGAGTTCTTTCGCTTTTTGAAGCGTTATATCGCCTTCGATATGCTGTTTAGCTGTCTGTAGTAGATACGCAGAGGTATTTAAGCCATCTACTTGTTGCAATCCTATAGCAGTCTGCCATATCTGCCCACGCTCTCGCTGCATGGGTTCGCCTTGACGGATGTACTCCTCCAGATTTGGCATACTATGTATCGTAGGATTGTTCATCATTATAATCTGATTTCAGCAACTTTTTCGCGCAAATTACTTTCGGGTGCAAAGTTAGTTATTTTTTTGCACATATACAAGGAAATGGGCAGAAAGTTTTTGACAATCTATATTTTGTCAAATCGGGTGTGAAATTCCCTGTAGGTTTCGGAACCACCATAGGAGATCTGTGGGATATCTATGGGCTTTCTATGGGCTTTCGGTGGCCTATATGATGTATCTCTATAATAATGCTGCAAAAATCTTCGGCACGGAAGATGTTTTGTGCCGAAGAATTGAGAATTGTGCTTTAAAAAGGTGCTTTAAGCAAGCGGAATGTGTTGATTACTAACGCCTTCTGCTTGGGTAATTTTTTTGTTGTTTTTTTCTTCGTGCCGAAAGTAGTGCCGAAAGGTAGAAGGTTTGTAACAAAGTGCTGGCGATTAAAATGATTTTGTTTTCTGCCATTCCAACAGTTTGCGATATATTGGATACTTATATTCAGGACAATGCAGAAAGAATTCAAATATAATGTTCATTGCTTCTGCGGGATATTTTTTATAGATAAGATATGCGATATGTTCTGTATAAGCATAATTGGGATTATCTGTTGATAGAATTTTATCATGTATAGAAATATCTTTTTCTATTTCATACTCTATTTCCCGTATTTTTTTGATATTATCGCTTATGTTGTTGGTATGATACTTATCAAAGTCATGCATCAAAGCCGATATTTTTCTTTTTGGTGTAGGTTTAGAATATGTTGGAGGTACTTCCCCTTTATACTCTATTAGGCTAGTAATATACTCCCTTTTTAGACACCAGATAGCTTGCTCAATAGTATCTCCTCTACCATCAAAATATGGATTCAATTGTTTAAAAGAAGCTTCATACCTATTCCAATCTTCAAAATATTGTATGAGTATGTCAACCACTGTGCTTTCTGTAATAGCATAATTCTTAATTAAATAAGAAAATTTCACATCGATTATTTCACCCGTACACAGTTTATGAGTCGTTCGTGCAGCATCAAATATTGAACTAAAATTCTTGACTGCCTCATTAATAGAACTACCTTTCCCACAGCAAGGAAATGGAAGTTCTTTTTGACAACTGACATGATATAATCCATCTTCATAATCCTCAATATGAGCGATATAATTCTTTTTCATAATCACTTCGATAAATGGATAAAAAACAACTATATTTACAATGAATCAACTAAACGCAGATAATATTTCCATCCATCGCATTGATGTGTAGTCTCTTCGATTGGCACAATTTCAATTTTACGACCAAGTCGTTCTGACTCTTGAAGAAACAAATACATGTCGTTTTTAGAGATCAGGTAATCGTACACATTCAATTTAACAACTGCGTAAAGTCCTCTCCAATATAGATTATCTTCTGTATAATCAAAATCAAGTTGTAGATATTTGCTCTCTATTTCACGAAAAAGTTTTCGACCTTTTTTTAGATAGTCATAGTTCAAGAATGGTAAATCAAATATAGTTGTTGATTGCCAAAGTTTTTGCTTCTCATTTATAATGATATATTTCAGTAGACCAGTTTTGCGACACAAAGTGTCGTTTTCTTTAGGTATAAAAGCGAGCCATTTATTATTCTTTGTATTATAATGCCCCATATAAATAGCAAATTCGTAGCCATGTGCTTTCGCTATTCTATCGGCATGTTGATGATATGTTTTATTGTATCTCATTAGCTTTTATTCTATTTTTCTTTGCGGATGAAGTACAATAGATATAGCATCTGTTTCGTATTCATACATAGTGAGTAGTCTATATAATTGGCGGAGCTTGTTGTGTGTATTACATGCAACCTTAAGATATAGATTTTCGGATATTTGGTTAAATCCTTCTTCTGGGTGTGTTTCATAGAATCCTTCTTGAGGATTTTGTGCCAAATAATTTAATTTTGAGTTGTCTTTTTCATACAATGTTTTTACGATGCGAGTAAAAGCATCTGCCCAACTATCCACATTAATAACTAAACCTTCAAAACGGTAACTCTTGATATATCTTCCTTTGAATTCAAATTCTGCATCAATAGGGATGAACTCCTCTTCTAACACGATTGGTTTATAGTGAGTTGTTGGATATGGCCATATTTTGCAAGCTTGTTCTGCAAACCAATTGCAACGCGTTTTTATGTTTTGTAGAGTCCAATGTTCTTGTTCACTCACATACTTATTCATTGCTACACAACTATCTTTAAATCCTTTCATATCAGGCAAAGTAGGTATGCCGTCACGCTTTTCAGAGAATTTGCGGTTACTATACTCTGAGTTATACGCTGTCAATGTTAAGTTTCCTATATTGTGCAACCACTTATCGTATTCTTCTTCTGTAATATCTCCCAACTCTATTTTCCAATCATCTGACAGAGTTTGTGGCATAATATGCTCAATACTTAATACACCATCCTCTATTTTCATTTTCGTACCTACCGCCTCTTTGTTCATTGCTTCTTCAAATTTATAGAACAAATACAAGCGATAGTTACTTCTCATCTTATATACTTCTCTTTCTTCAAAACTCAGTTTAAACTTTTCATCATTTGGAAACTCCCAATATGTAATACCATGTTGAAGTAAGTAGATAAAAACATCAAGATATGTGAAATTGTCATACATCATTTTGATAATTCGATTATGAAGATTCACAAAAATCTTGTTTAGTCCAGTATTGTAGAATCCACTCATAATACGGCGGAAAAGAAATACCTCAAGCACTCCTAAAACCTTTTCTACTTCACTATCAGAAATACCTCCTTGTTTGTGGTAAGCCAATAATGCTAGCAAAAATGGATATGTAGTGGTTAATTCCAGTTGCTCTAAATCCGTCATTATAGCGTTCGCTTTATCTGTGCCTATTTTGGACTCCTTAATGGAGTTGAAAATAGTTGCATAATATTTTAAATCTGCTAACAAGGGTTCTACATCACTGGCGTAATTCTCTAATACGAAATCCTTAAACACTTTGTAAACATCATTTCTATTAGGAATATAATTCAATCTCATTGTAAGGTAATCGCGCATGAAATCTTCCATATAGATATTGGTGCTAATTTCTATAGGCAACCAATAATTATTGTATATATGTTCTTGTCGTCTTGCATCAAGATTCATCAATACAAAATTGCGTATTTTATCTGTTTCATTAAGGTTGACACCAGTAGAGTTGATGGTTTCAAATACAAGTTGAGCATTATCTCCGTGTTGTGGCTCTAATGAAATCTGCACAAATTCTAACCTGTTTTTGATCGCTTCGTAGAACTTTATAGCATCTATGTTTTTGGATTTTAGTTCGTTATAAAAGAACTTGTAATTGATAGTTATTTGTGATGTCTCAATATAGTTTTGCGCATCTCCAAATAATGCATCATAAGCTTTGCAGTCATCACGAAACGGTTTTAATTTCATGCGATGTTCTTCTGTGCTACTGAATTGATTAATAAGGAACTCGTATTCAATTTGATTAGCAAGAGATGGATAGGAGACCTCTATTTCTCCATTTTTGATAGCATTTCGCAAAGCAAGTAATAGAATCGAGATCGTTGTAATACGCTGTTGCCCATCTATCACAATAAAGGAATCCGCATGATCTACAAAAACCACACTCCCTATAAAATGTTTTTTATGATTATCATCACAGATACTTAATATATCGTCAAATAATAACTTGCAATTCTCTTTTCCCCATGTATAATTGCGTTGATATACTGGTACCACCAAAGGTTTAGTACTATGAAAGAATTTTGCTAAAAAAGTTTCTTGACCTCTCATGCTATTGGAATTTTATTTAATGCTAATTTGGATTTTATTTTTTTACTCGGCAAAGGTAATGAATTATTTTGGATTGAGCAAGGAAATAGCGAAAATCTCTTTTATTTCGCCAGAAATTACTTTTCATGTTGTAGTTGAAAGATCTCTTTTTGGCGGCTGATTTCTTTGGCAAGCTCTTCCTCGCTAGGGAGAAGCAACTTGTATTTTGATGCAAAAATCTGCTCATTGCCTTTTAGAATTGAATAGCGAGCAATATCTTTATCCGTTTGTGCACAGAGCAAAATACCTATTGTAGGATTATCTCCCTCGGTTCGCTTCAGTTCGTCGTACATGCGAACATACATATCCATCTGTCCTACATCCTGATGACTTACTTTCCCTACCTTCAAATCAACCAACACAAAAGCCTTCAGCAAGTAGTTATAGAATACCAAATCAATATAATAATCCTCTGCTTCAGTGCGAATGAGTTGTTGGCGCGCTACAAAAGCAAAGCCCTTGCCCATCTCCATGAGAAACTCGCTGAGATTATTCAGGATTGCTTCTTCAAGATCTTTTTCTTGGTAACTTTTGTTTTGAGCAATCCCAAGGAATTCCAATACAGTTGGATTTTTGATAAACTCCAATTTGTCATGTTGAAATTCCGCAGTTTTCTCTTGCATCTCTTGTATCACAGGCTCTTTGATCTGCGACATCAACAATCGCTCGTAGTATTGTGTGTTGATATTGCGATTCAGCGTGCGCACACTCCACATCTGCTCCGATGCTTCGCGCATATACCACTTGCGAGCGACCTCATCATCCACACGCATCAGTCGTTCATAATGCGACCAACTCAATCGGGCAGGCAGTGTCTGCCCAATTGGTTTGCAAGTAGGTTCTAATTCGTCAGACAGTGTCTGCTGAATTGGTATTTGAGATTTAGCAGACGGTGTCTGCTGAATTTGCAAGTCGTTGAAGGTTAGATAGAAAGTTCTAAAATTACGAATGTTTGTTTCAGAATATCCGCTACCAAATTCCTCAGTTAGAGCCTCTGAAGCTATCTTTATAACATGCGCACCATATTCTGCTCGCTCTGCTCCTTTCTGCATTTGCTCTACGACACGCTGTCCAATCAGCCAATTAGATTGAATCTGTGCATAATCAATGGCTGTATATGCCATTCTTCGAGCAGCACGGACTATTTGCTTCAAAGATTCAATGAAAGATTTTTCTTCGGTTGTAATGATGGTGGTATTCATAGATTTATACAATTTTACAAGTTTCCGCTGCAAAGATACAACTTTTTTATGATTTTTCCTAATTTATATGCAAAAATTAAAAAAAAGAGTCTATTAAAAACCATACAGCAAGTATGAATATTATAAAATCAATAATCCAGCATAATATTCTATCTATCATAATACAACTAGTTTATAGTTTATCATTATCAAAAATCATTATCATCATACGAATCCCAACCAGACATGCCGTCGTTGTCGTGGTCGCCACAATCCCAATCTTCGCGAGATGTCCAGTTGCCAGAACCGCTTGCGCGATGACGACGGTCTTCACTCATACTGCGGAAATCCTCAGTATCAAAATTGCTCTCCGAGCCACCAAATAGAAAATCAAATAATCCCATAATTGTTGTAGTTTTATAGTTTAACATGTGTTTCTTCGAATTCGGCTGCAAAATTACTATATCAAACTGCTAAAACTTGTCAGTATGTAGAATAAAATGCACTTTTTTTGCGGAAAAGTGCATTTTTTTAGGAATAGAGAAAACTTTTTGGGGATATAAGTCAATTTTTTTAGGAAAGGACTCAACCTTTTCAGTAACAGAGTCAACCTTTTTAGGAAAGCAATCTTAACAAACAGCACTTTTTGTAGGCAAGGAGTTGTGTTGCTCTTCTCTCGGAGTTCTCTCGGTCGTCGGTCGGTGGAATAAGGCAAGGTATAAGAGAAGTAAAAGAGACGGCAATATTAAGAATTGTGCTTTTTAATAACTACAACAATCGCATCCCCATGTGGAGATGCGATTGGATATTATTTTTGCCTTAGCAAGGAATCTTCGTGCCTTTGGCCGCTTAGAGAATCTCGTTCTCGCCTTCGATGACTTTACCGATTACTTGGGCTTTGTCACCGTGCTTAGCGAGGATAGCGATCGCTTTCTCAGCGTCAGTCTCTGGCATAGCGATTACCATACCAATACCCATGTTGAAGATGTTGAACATCTCGCGGTGAGGGATGTTACCCCACTTCTCGAGGCATTGGAATACAGGAAGAATCTCCCATGAGCCCTCTGTAACGCTGAAACCTTGACCCTCTTTGAGGATACGAGGGATGTTCTCGTCGAAACCACCACCGGTGATGTGTGCTACGCCGTGTACGTCGCACTCTTTGATTACCTCAAGCACTTGCTTTACATAGATACGAGTAGGGGTGAGGAGCACCTCGCCGAGTTTCTTGTCTGCGCTGAGCTCTGGATAAACAGTGTGCAAGTCAAGACCAGCATCGCTAACCACTTTGCGCACGAGACTGAAACCGTTGCTGTGAACGCCAGAAGAAGAGATACCTACGAGTACATCGCCTACAGATACCTTGCTTCCATCAATGAGTTGAGATTTCTCCACTACACCCGTGGTGTAACCTGCGATATCGTATTCGCCATCGCCGTACATACCTGGCATCTCAGCTGTCTCGCCACCTACGAGGGCGCAACCAGCTTGGCGGCAACCTTCTGCCACACCTGCTACGATAGCCTCTACTTTCTCAGGGATGTTATGACCGATAGCCACATAATCGAGGAAGATGAGTGGTTCAGCACCTTGTGCCAATACATCGTTTACGCACATCGCTACTGCGTCAATACCTATGGTATCGTGCTTGTCCATAGCGAAAGCTAATTTCAGTTTGGTACCTACACCATCGGTTCCGCTCACGAGAACTGGCTCTTTGATGTTGAGTGCTGAGAGATCAAACATTCCACCAAACGAACCGATGCTGCCCATTGAGCCAAAGCGGTTGGTGCTCTTTACATGTGATTTAATACGACTTACTACTTCGTATCCGGCTTCGAGGTTCACGCCGGCTGCCTCATAATGTTGTGCCATTATTGTATAAATTTTAGTATGATTTTAGCAATGTAATAATTGTTGAATAGCTTGGTGTATTGTATCCAAAGGAAGTGATTTGGTAATAGTATCCATCTTCGCTTTGATTTGTTCGTTGCAGAGATTACCTATTGATCCTTCGTGTGTATAGTGTGATAAAGTCTCCTCTACCGTTGCCTCATGTTTGAACACTCCCTGAGTGATCTCATCTGCTACTTGGCGATACGCGTCGCGGAAAGCTACGCCCTGCTCAACTCGACGGTTGACTTCCTCCACGGAGAACGCAGGTGCATACAACGGATTAGACATGATGTCCTCCTTGACAGACATCTGCTCAATAGCATACGTGGTGATCTCCAAGAGGTCGTTTAACTCCTCAAACAATGGGAAATACACCTCTTTCAGCAGTTGCAAATCGCGGAAGTAACCTACTGGAAGATTGGTTGTTATATGGCGAATGGTATCTGGAATAGCGCAGATACGGTTGGCATGCGAACGGATGAGTTCGAAGACATCAGGGTTCTTCTTATGCGGCATAATACTTGAACCTGTGGTCATCGTATCTGGCAACTTGATAAAGCCGAAGTTCTGGGAATTGAACATACAGCAGTCCATCGCCAAACGACCCAATGTCTCTGCCACAGATGAATAGGCAAAAGCCACAGTGCGCTCCATTCGACCACGGTTCATTTGGGCATAGATAGCATTGTAGTCCAAATCTGCGAAACCAAGCAACTGCGTGGTCATAGTGCGGTTGAGTGGTGCAGATGAGCCATAACCAGCAGCGGAACCGAGTGGATTGAGATTCGCTTGCTCAAAAGCCGCAACAAGCAGACGCATATCATCGGTCAAAGCCTCCGCGTATGCGCCTAACCATAGTCCGAAAGATGATGGCATAGCCACTTGTAGGTGTGTATAGCCCGGCATAAGTATGTTTTTGGTAGCTTCGCTACGTGTTTGGAGTACCTCAAAGAGATGCTCTACGAGTGAGATGGTTTTCTCGATCTCTGCACGGGTGAAGAGTTTGAGATCAACGAGAACTTGGTCGTTACGCGAGCGGCCAGTATGGACTTTCTTGCCCACTTCGCCAAGGCGACGGGTGAGCATGAGTTCCACTTGCGAGTGTACATCTTCGATGCCTTCTTCGATGACGAAATTGCCAGCCTGAGCTTCGGCGTAGAGTTCGCGCAAAGCAGGAAGAAGAACATCTAAGTCCTCTTTAGAGAGCAAACCTACAGACTCGAGCATGGTGACATGCGCCATGGTACCGAGAATATCGTACGGAGCGAGTAGCAAGTCCAATTCTTTGTCTTTACCAACGGTAAAACGCTCTATTGCGTCGTCAATCTTGTAACCTTTATCCCAGAGTTTCATTGTTTTTCCTATCCCAAAATTATAATTTATTATAGAAAATTTTTCAAAATTATTTTTTCACAGTAATATTGATTATGTGTGAAATTTTTGATAATGTTGAATTAATTTTATAAAATTTTTGTTTTTATTATTCAAGTAGTAATTTTAGCAACTTTATTGCTTGTTCTATTTCGTGTATATGAATGTATTCGTCTGCGGTGTGGGAGCGGGCGGAGTCGCCTGGACCGAACTTGACCTTTGGACAAGAGAGCAAAGCCATATTGCTCATAGTAGGCGAGCCATATAACTTGATTCCCAATTCCATAGCGCGTTGTACTACCCTTGCTTCATTCGAAGTGTAAGAAGCATTCAATCGCGTAGAGCGAGGAGTGAGAGTGGATTGCACCATAGGCTGCAATATACTGACAATCTCTTGGTTGGTGTATAAACCATTGGAGCGAATATCCACGACAAACTTGCAGGTATCAGGCACTACATTGTGTTGTGTACCTGCTTGAATCATTGTGGTGGTCATCTTTACTTTGCCCAAGTATGGTGACTCCTTATCGAAAGCGTAATTGCGCAATGTCTGTATGTCATCAAGGGCGATATAAAGGGCATTCACTCCCTCTTCACGTGCCGCATGTCCTGCCTTGCCTTTGGCCTCTGCATCCAGTACTAATAATCCTCGTTCCGCTACAGCCATCTCCAAAGAGGTTGGTTCGCCCACGATTGCCCAATCTACGTGTCCAATCTCAGGCAACACTAACTCTATTCCATTTCTACCGCTATTCTCTTCTTCCGCTGTAAGGGTAAGCACTACACGTTTGCCTAGTATGGGGGCTTGCAGAAGTTCCATAAAAACCGCTAGCATGGCTATCACACTACCGCCATCGTCATTCGCACCTAATCCATATATAGTCTTACCATCACACTCTCCGCCAAAAGGATCGCGTGCGTATGATGCCGATGGCTTGACGGTATCGATATGTGCATTGAGCAGGATAGTCTCGCCTTGCCCGCACTCAGCCCAGAGGTTGTTGCCTACACGATGAACGGCAATGCCCTCTGCCGTCATCCATTGTTCCAGCATAGTGCACACCGCATCCTCCTGCCCCGAAATAGAGGGCGTTTGGATCATGCGTTGCAGTAGTGTGATGTATTTGTTATCCATTATGCTTGTTCAATAATCGTGCCGCCTTGTATTTGGTTAGAATGGGTTATGCGAACGGATTGTACGCCATGTTCTATAGCAGCAAAGGCATTATCTATCTTTGGGATCATACCACCCGAGATAATACCATCTGCTTTCAGTTGGGTGTAGGTTTCGGGCGTGATACGAGCAATGAGCGATGATTCGTCATCTGGGTTGCTCAATACGCCAGCTTTCTCAAAGCAGAAAGTCAGTTGCACATCAGGGGCCAAGGAAATAGCCGTTTGCGATGCTACCGTGTCAGCATTGGTGTTGAGTAATAATCCATCAGCACTAAAAGTAATTGGTGCAATGACAGGCGTTAATCCGTTGTCCAGTAGCGTACGCAGATGCGCTCCGTTCACCTCTACCACATCTCCTACGTGGCCATAGTCGATACCGTTCTTAATTGGGCGCTTCACCGATTTCATCCATCCGCCATCTACGCCCGTCAATCCAATGGCATTCACGCCCATGGTTTGCAATTGTGCGACTACTTGTTTATTGACTAGTCCGCCGTACACCATGGTGACGATATCGAGGGTCTCTTTATCGGTCACACGGCGACCATCAATCATCTGTGTCTCTACGCCCAAACGTTCTGCCATAGTTGTAGCTAATCTGCCACCACCATGTACCAATACTTTGGGACCTTCTATCGCAGCGAACTGACGCAGAAACGCATCTCTTTGCGCTTCGTTCTCCAGTACGCCACCGCCTATTTTGATTACTTGTATCATTTCAAATTCTCTAGCATGCGTTTCATTACGACTTGTATGCTCGTTACGCGGTTTGCTGCCTCAGGGATGACGATAGAGCGTTCTGAGTCAATGACGCCATCGCTCACAATCACATTGCGGCGAACCGGCAGACAGTGCATGAAACGTGCATTATTGGTTACTGCCATGTGTGCTTCGTCCACCATCCAACTGCGATCGGAGCAAAGGATTTTACCATAGTTCTCTGGCTCGGTTACACCAGGACAAGACCAGTTCTTCGCATAGACAAAGTCTGCACCCTCGAGAGCCTTCATTTGGTCATACTCCACGCGAGCATTACCTGCAAAGCGAGGGTCGAGTTCATAGCCCTTGGGATGGGTAATAACAAAATCCACATCCGCTGAGTTCATCCACTCAGCGAAAGAGTTAGGCACCGCTTGTGGCAACGCCTTAGGGTGGGGTGCCCAAGTGAGAACGACTTTAGGTCGTTTGGTCTCTTTATACTCGTCGATCGTGATGAGGTCAGCAAACGCTTGGCAAGGGTGCACAGTAGCTGACTCAAGTGAGATAACAGGTTTGCCTGAGTATTGTACAAACTGCTGAAGAACCGTCTCTTGGTAGTCATACTCGCGGTCGGTGAGGCCTGCAAAAGAGCGCACGCCGATGATATCGCAGTAGCTTGCCATCACAGGGATAGCTTCGCGTAGGTGCTCGCTCTTGCCACCGTCCATGATCACACCGAGCTCTGTTTCGAGTTGCCAACTATCTTGCCCGATATTGAGCACGATGGGTGACATGCCGAGGTTGAGGGCAGCCTTCTGAGAAGAGAGGCGGGTACGAAGCGAGGAGTTGAAGAACACGAGCATAATGGTCTTGTTCTCTCCTAGGTGCTTCCACGCGTATGGTGAGGCTTTCACTTGGCGAGCTTCCTCCAATGCGAGATTCAAGTCGCCTATATCTTGTACATGAAAGAATGATTTCATATTATTTGTAGTTTAGTAGTTCAGGAGTTTAGGAGTTTAGGAGTACTTTGAGAGCTGAGAGGAAGCGGTCGGCTTGCTCTTTTGTCAAGCATAATGGGGCAAGGAGGCGGACCATGTTGGTGCCTGCCACACCAGTGAAGATATGGTAGTCTTTCAACAAGGCTTGGCGGATAGGAGCTACACTATCGTGGAACTCGATACCAATCATCATACCGCGGCCACGAACCTCTTTGATCTTATCGCTCTTTGGTAAGTTTTCCAAGATATACTCGCCGACATTATGGGCGTTCTCTACCAAGTTCTCTTGCTCCATCACGTCCAATACAGCCAAGGCGGCTGCCATAGCCAGGTAGTTACCACCAAAGGTGGTACCGAGCATGCCCTTAGTGGCTTGGAACATAGGAGAAATCAACACACCACCGCAAGGGAAGCCGTTGGCCATGCCCTTGGCCATGGTGATGATATCAGGACGGATGCCATACCATTGGTGGGCAAAGAACTTACCTGTACGACCATATCCGCTCTGTATCTCATCAAGGATAAGCACCGCACCGTATTGCTCGGTGAGATGGCGGAGCGAGAGCATAAACTCGGTGGTTGGTACATGGATACCACCACAACCTTGGATACCCTCGATGATAACAGCCGCTACATCGCTTTTAGCGAGCTCTTGCTCTACGGCGAGGGTGTCGTTGAGGTCTAAGAAAGTTACTTGGTGGCATTGGTTGAATGGCGCTTGGATCTTGGGATTATCGGTCACGGCTACCGCACCGCTGGTGCGACCATGGAAACTGCGATGGAAAGCAATCACACGGCTCTTGCCCGTATGGAAAGAAGCGAGTTTGAGCGCATTCTCATTGCTCTCTGCGCCTGAGTTATCGAGGAAAAGGGTGTAATCCTCGTAACCGCAGAGTTTGCCGAGGCGCTCTGCCAATTGTTCCTGGAGTGGATTTTGGACGGAGTTGGAGTAGAAGCCAATCTTACCCAGTTGGTCCGTTAGCACCTCCACATAGTGTGGGTGGGTATGACCGATACTGATGACCGCATGGCCGCCATAGAGGTCAAGGTACTCTTGCCCCTTGTCGTCCCAGATGCGACAGCCCTGTGCCTTGACTGGCGTCACATCAAAGAGTGAATATACGTCGAATAATTTCATAATTAAAATGCTAATGCTTTTAGATTCAAACCCATTTTTTCGTCGAGGCCGAACATGAGGTTCATGTTTTGCAATGCTTGACCGCTGGCGCCTTTCAGCAAGTTATCTATCACAGAGGTTACCAACAAACGACCTTCGTGCACTTGGGTTTGCAAGACGCACTTGTTGGTGTTCACCACATCCTTGAGGTTGACCTCCTTGTTGATAACATGGGTAAAAGCCGCGTCCTTGTAGTACTGGCGATAGAGCTCGTATGCCTCTTCTGCGGTGCCATCAAATGGCATGGTTACAGCCGCAATGATACCACGAGAGAAATCACCACGCATAGGGATAAACTCTACCTTCATGCCTGTGTTACGGCCAATCTCCAACAAATGCTGGTGGGTAAAGGCCTTATAAACAGACATATTATCGTTGCGCCAAGAGAAGTGGGTGGTAGCCGATGGCTTTTGTCCTGCGCCTGTAGAACCTGTGATAGCAGTCACGCTAGCCTCGGTAGCACGGCCCATCATTGGCAGCAATGCCAGTTGGATAGCTGTAGCAAAACAGCCAGGGTTAGCGAGCTTAGTACAACCGCAGATCTTCTCGCGTTGCAACTCTGGCAAGCCATATACATAGCCATCGTGCTCGTCACGATAGTCCTGCGCGAGGTCGATGATCTTCAAGGTGTCAGGACACTCGTTCTCTGCCCAGAAAGCGGTACTCTTGCCGTGACCAGAGCAGAGGAAAAGCACGTCAATAGCGTGAAGGTCGTATGTATCGGAGAAGCATTGCTCGGTGTCGCCAATCAGACCAGTATGTACGGCATGGAAAGGTTGACCAGCATTGCTAGTGGAGTGCGCAAAGGTGATCTCCACCCCTGGGTGGTTGACCAAAAGGCGGATAAGCTCGCCTGCGGTATAGCCCGCTGCGCCTATTATACCTACTCGAATCATAATGTTTCGTCGTCGTGGTTAGCGTAATATACACGGAGAGGTGTTGAGAGAACTTTGATAAAGCCTTTGGCTTCTTCAGATGTCCAACCCTTTTGCATCTCGCCGTACTCGCCGAGTTTGGTCTTAACCAAATCGTCCTTAGAATCTACACCTACGGTCTCGAACATGTATGGACGTAAGTGCATAGTCACCTTACCGTTTACATTGCGTTGGCTAGACTCGAGCATTGCCTCGATGTCACGCATCACAGGCTCCATATATTGACTCTCGTGGAGGAACATACCATACCAGTTAGCCACTTGGTCTTTCCAATATTGTTGCCACTTAGAGAGGGTGAATTTCTCGAGGAACTTATGCGCAGAGATGATAAGCATAGGTGCTGCAGCCTCAAAACCTACACGACCCTTAATACCGATGATCGTATCACCTACG
>JAZUCY010000076.1:0-8554 GCA_045639365.1 Paludibacteraceae bacterium | reverse complement strand
CCTCCTTAGCCCCTTTCCATCCGCACGAACAGAGACCACACAGCACACCCAGCACACAGAACATTCTGCATGCTTGTTGGATTATATATGCGCTCACCTTTCTCATTCCGTTTGCAAAAGTACTACAATTTTCTGAATTGTGCAAACTTTTGTTCATTTTCTATAGAGAAAAGAACGTTTACCACAAATCACAAAATAAGGATAAAATAAAAAGAAGGGGAAAGTGTGGCACAATGTCGGTGAAACTATCTGGAAAGTATCGTATGGCAATGAAGTGGTAACGGAGTGGTAACGGTTACGATAGCAGAAAAATAGGTTACTCAACAAAATACTACTTCACCTTAATTCTGTCGAAGCCTTGGCCGAAAACGCCATTCACGTTTGCTTGGCTGACAAAAGCATTCGGATCAATGGACTTGATGATACGAAAAATCAACTGACTCTCCTGCTTACGTGCCAATACAGTCACAATATGTATCGGCTGTTGGCTATACCAACCCGTACCGTCCATAACGGTGACTCCACGGTGTACCGTTTGGTTGATAGCCGTAGCAATCTCTGCGTACTTACTACTGAAAATGAAGAACTGTACCGACTGGCGCACACGCGACATAATCCAATCCAACGCTGCCGTATAACTCACCGTCATACACAAACCATACAGAATACGCTTGATCTTAAAATCCACTACGTCCATACCCTCTACCAAAAACTGCTCTGGAATAGGCAAGAAATAGCTACTAGCAATAATCACCGCATCGCAAATAATCATCACACGCCCCAAAGACACATCTTTATAGTGATTGACAATCATCGCCACAATATCCGTACCACCCGATGAGCCATTATTCAGCATCACAATACCCAAACTCACACCAAACAACACACCGCCCACAATACACGCTGTAACAGGGTCTGCAATCAGTGGCTCTACGCGTATGGGTATCACACGATACCAAAACGCCAACGCCAAAGCACCAACAAGCGTGCGGACACAAAACTGCCAACCCACTGTCAGCATAGCTATAATGAGCAATATGATATTGATGGACAACGAACTAAGCCACATCGGAATAGAACCTGCATACTCAGGAAAGAAATCAGGAAATAATCCCTGCGTAGCATAGTAGATAATCGAACAGATACCCGTGAGACCAGCACCTACCACATTATGCGGTACGAAAATCCAATTGACCATCAGGGCAAACGGGAAAAGACCAAAAATAATCCAAATATATTCACGAATCGTTTTGTGCATGGGGCGAAGTGTAAGGAAATTGGCTATTGGCGATTGTGTGTAAGGTGTAAAGGCGAGGGGTTATTTGTTCATAGGGTCAAAGCCTTGTCCGAAGACACCTCGTACCTGACTTTGGCTCACGAAAGCATTAGGGTCAATCGCATTCACCAGACGGAAAATCTTAGATGACTCGTATTGGCGCGCTATGACAGTAATCACCTTGCCAGGCTGCTTGGTATAGCCACCTTGTGCCTCCAAGAAAGTGACTCCGCGTGGCACCTGCGTCATAATAGCCTCGGCTATCTCCTCGTACTTACTACTGAAAATGAAGAACTGTACCGACTGGCGAGTACGATTGAGTACCCAATCCACCGCCGTACCTGCCATAAACGTATAGCAAAGACCAAACAGAATCTTCTCCAAACCACGACCAAATGGCAATTCGTGAATCTCAGGCAAGAAATACGCGCAAAGGATAATCACAATATCGCATGCCATCAGGACACGTCCCATAGGCAAGTGCTTGAACTTATTGACAATCATTGCCACAATATCCACACCACCTGTACTACCATTATTCAGGAAGACAATACCCAAGAAAGAACCCATAAACAAACCACCTAAGATAACAGCCATAAATGGGTCTGTCACCACCGGTTCAGCAGGTATCTCAATCACTTTGAGCCAAATAGTGTACCACAATACACCCCACAAAGTACGCACACAATAGCGCCATCCCACGGTAAAGAATGCTACAATCAACAACGCAAGGTTGCAGACGAACGAACTCAACCAAATAGGAACAAATGTGTCCGTAGCAAAATAAATAATCTCACAAAGACCTGTCAGTCCACCACCGACAATCGTATGTGGCACCAAAATCCAATTGACCGCAATAGCGTATGGAATGGTGCAAAGAATAATCATAAAGTATTCTTTGATAGCTATCAGCGGTTTCATACGCTGATAGCCTTTAAGTTGTTCACGAAGTTTTCCTTTTGACATAATCCTTTCCTTTAGATTTTACATCATCAAAATCTCGCCACCAAGTTGCGATCACCCCAACCATTGTCAACGCGAGATACAGGAATCCAGAACTTGTTGGCTTTTACCCACTCCGCTGGATAAGCAGCTTTCTGACGGCTATATGGGTGATTCCATTCGTCAGCCACTACCTCATACTCTGGGTGAGGAGCATTCACTAGTACGTTGTCCTTCTTATCTACCTCGCCACGCTCTACCTCGGCAATCTCCTCGCGGATAATGAGCAATGCATCAATGAACTGATCCAACTCGCGCAAGCTCTCACTCTCAGTAGGCTCCACCATCAATGTGCCATGCACAGGGAAAGAGAGCGTAGGAGCATGGTAACCAAAGTCCATGAGGCGCTTAGCAATATCCGACTCAGTGATACCTATTGAGTGGAACTGACGGCAGTCGAGAATCAACTCATGCCCCACACGACCATTCACGCCCGTGTACACGATGCCGTAGGCATCTTTCAGCTTCTCTGCCATATAATTCGCACTGACAATAGCTGCTGCTGTGGACTCACGCAAGCCCTCCTCGCCCATCATTCGGATATATCCGTAAGAGATAAGCGCCATATTAGCATTACCATACAATGCGCTAGAAACGCGATTGGTATCCTCTTGTGGCAAAGCAGGAACCAAGTGTGCTGCACAGCAGATTGCACCCACTCCAGGACCACCACCGCCGTGAGGGCTAGCAAATGACTTGTGCAAGTTGAGGTGGCACACATCAGCACCTATCACACCAGGGTTGGTATAACCAATCTGAGCATTCATGTTTGCACCGTCCATATAGACTTGACCACCACATGTATGCACGATCTGGCACATCTCGCGGATAGCCATCTCAAAGATACCATGAGTAGATGGATAAGTAATCATACAACCAGCGAGGTTATCGCGGTGTTGCTCCGCTTTCTCGCGCCAATCTTGCAAATCGGTATTGCCATTCTCATCGCATTTCACTACGACAGGAATCATACCCGCTTGCGCGCACGATGCTGGGTTAGTACCGTGAGCCGATGCTGGAATCAAGAGGATATTGCGATGACCTTGACCCTGTTGGTTCAAGTATTCGCGGATAGTCACAAGACCAGCATACTCGCCTGCAGCACCCGAAGTAGGTTGCAAGTTGCATGCTGCAAAACCCGTGATAGTAGCCAATTGTTGCTCCAAATCTTCCATCACCTCCATATAACCTGCCACTTGCTCAGCAGGTGCCAATGGGTGGATACCCATATAGCCAGGATAAGTAACAGGAATCATGGCAGCAGCAGGGTTGAGCTTCATGGTGCAAGAGCCGAGTGGAATCATAGTATGAGTCAGAGAAATATCCTTGCGATCAAGACGCTTGATATAACGCATCATCTCAGTCTCGGTATGGTATTTCTTAAATACCTCTTCTTGCAAGTAATCCACCTCGCGAATACGCTCTTCGCTTATACTCCATAGGCCTTCGAACGCCTCTTCGCTATCTTCATACTGCGCCATATTGCCCGAAGCATTGGCAAAGAGTTCGATTAGGTCGTTCATATCGTCCACAGTGACAGTCTCGTCAAGGCTGATACCAATCCAGTCTTCCTCTGTATTGTAGTAGAGATTGATGCCCAATGCCTCTGCCTCTTCGCGCACAGTCTCTATACCATTCTCGCAACGTATTTTGAGGGTATCAAAGAACTCTGTATTCTCTTGCTCATAGCCGTACGCTTGAAGCATCTCGCTCAGATAGACCGCCTTACCATGGATACCCTCGGCAATCTCGCGGATACCTTCTGCACCGTGATAAACGCCATACATACCTGCCATCACAGCCGAAAGGGCTTCTGCCGTACAGATATTGGAAGTGGCTTTCTCACGTTTAATATGTTGCTCACGTGTTTGAAGTGCCAAACGGAAAGCAGGTTTCTCGTAGGTATCCTTGCTGAGACCAATGATACGACCAGGCATGTCGCGTTTGTATTCCTCGCGGGTAGCCATATAGCCAGCGGTAGGACCACCAAAGCCCATTGGCAGACCAAAGCGTTGAGCAGTACCGCATACGATATCGGCATCCAATGGTTTGAGGAGCGCCAATGCCATGAGGTCGGCAATGACGGTCACTTTCATACCAGCAGCATGGCAGTCAGTAATGAAAGCGGAATAATCCTCTATCGAACCCTCAGCGTTAGGCCATTGCACGATAGCACCAAAGAATGGGCCCTGCTCTGCAAGCCAATCGGCAGTCACCAACTCGTAGTTGGTCATCACCAACTCAATATCTTGTCCCAACGCGCGTGTGCGCATAACAGATAAGGTATTTTCAAAAATCTTTTGATCCACCAACACTTTTTTCACGCCAGCCTTGACCATATCGCGCGAACGGAGGTTGCGCATCATCGTCACTGCCTCTGCAGCAGCCGTAGCCTCGTCCAAGAGAGAGCAGTTAGCAAGTGGCAGACCAGTGAGGTCACTGATCATAGTTTGATATACGAAAAGCGCCTCCAAACGACCTTGGCTCACCTCGGCTTGATAAGGAGTATAGGAAGTGTACCAAACAGGATTCTCCAATATATTGCGTTGAATGACCGCAGGTGTGTTGGTACCATACCAACCACGACCGATATACGAACGATAGAGTTGGTTCTTCTGTGCCATCTCGTGAATGGTATTGAGATGCTCCTGCTCGGTGAGTGGCTCATCGAGGTCAAGCGGTTCGTCCAAAAGGATATCCGCAGGCATGGTTTGCGCAATGAGTTCATCTACGCTTTTCACTCCGATTACTTCCAACATCTGCTGTTGGTCTTGCTCTGTCAGACCAATATGTCTGCTTTTCAAGTAGTTAGTTTTCACAATATATTGTTTTTAGAGTTAAAATTCATATTCAGTTACTAATAAACCGATGATGAGTAGTAGTATATCAATCCTCGCCGATGTGAAGTTGGCGAATGGATTTAGCCACGTTCAAGAAGTGATCCGCAATACGCTCTGTATCAGATGCAAACTCTTGATATACTTGACCTACACTCGCTGGATAAATACCGTCCATCAAACGTTGCAAGTGCATCTTCTCAATACGAGAAACCATATCATCCACCTGATCTTCGTAACGATTTACCTCAATCAAAGCATCGAAATCGTGGTCCATATATGTCTTCATCGTTGCTTGATACAACGCACCCATGGTTTCACGTAGTTGCTCCACCTCGAAAAGAAGATCCTTAGAGAAAGTCTCCTTGAAGTTTTGCAGCAATTCCGCATACTCTGTAAGGTTAGTAGCATAATCACCTACTCGCTCCAAGTCACCAATCGTACGGATAGCAGTCGCCAAATAGCGGTTGTCTTCCTCACTAATAGGCAAGGTATTCAATTGCACAATATATGGAATGAGGTTGCGGTTGAGGTAGTTGAGTTGCTTCTCGTTCTCATTGAACTCGTCCATCTTATCAAAGTTCACGGTAGAAATGATATCCATAGCTAGGTTGAAGTTATGGATAGCAATAGCCGCCATATTCTCAATCTCCAATTTCACTTGGTTCACAGCAATAGCAGGAGTACGGAGCATTTGCTCGTCCACAAAGTGGAAATGAGGTTGTCCCTCTTGCAACGCCTCGTCCACACGATTCTTTTCTGGAAGAATCTTCGTTACGAGGTTCACCAGATAATCGGTCAATGGCAGAATGATACATACTGTCACACAGTTGAATATGGTGTGGAACATCGCCAATTGCAATTGTGGTGCGCCTGGGAACATAGTCTCAAAGATGACACCATAGTTCAGTGCGCCCGAAGTTACGAGGTGCATTACCCATGCCGCAATGAGGAAGATGAAGACGCCAAAGCAGTTGAATAGCAAGTGGATAAGGGCAGTACGTTTCGCATTAAGACCCGAAGTCAAACCCGCGATGATAGCCACTACGCACGAACCGATGTTCGAACCCATCGTCAGATAAATACCCTGATTGAGCGAAATCAAGCCCGTAACAGCCATCGTCAACGCAATAGAAGTCACCACAGAAGAAGACTGCACAATAGCCGTCAAAATAGCACCAAAGAGCACAAGCATCAATGGATGCTCAATAGAAGCCAAGAAATCCTTGATCTCTTGCAACTTAGCCAATGCGTCCATAGACTTACTCATGAGGCTAAGACCCACAAAGAGCATACCAAAACCAGTAATAATACCGCCCCAAGTCTTCCAACTATCTTTCTTAGAAAAGAGCTCTATAAACGCTCCCAAACCTGCGAAAGCAGCAAAAATAACAGTAGTAGATATACCACCACCACTACTAAGACCAAGAGCCACAATCTGTGCTGTAACCGTCGTACCAATGTTCGCACCATAAATAATCGTAGCCGCTTGCGCCAATGACATGATGCCCACATTCACGAAACCAATGACCATCACGGTCGTAGCACCTGAAGACTGGATAGCTGCTGTAGCTACTGTACCAATACCCACGCCCAACATGCGAGAGTTGGACATGCGAGAAAACAGACTTTTTAAACGGGCACTGCTGGCTGTCTCCAAGTTGGAAGACATCATCTGGCATGCCACCAAGAAAATACCAATACCTGCAATAAGCTGCAAGATGGCTTGAAGTAGAATAGTTATATCCATAAAAGATATGGTTCAATGGCGCTTACGCGCCGTTTAGAATTGTGTTGGGTTGTGTAGTGTTGTGTAGGATCGTTTAGAGTAGTATGGTGTTGTATTATTCTAAACGTCCTAAATGTAAAAGGCTTGCACACATACATGCGCAAGCCTTTAAGTAATTGATTAGAAGTTGTTTTGTTGCAATTGGAAGTATGCTTGTGGGTGTTTGCAAACAGGGCAAACAACAGGAGCATCTTGACCAATATACAAGTGACCACAGTTGCGGCATTGCCAAATAGCATCACCATCACGGCTGAACACCAACTTATCCTCGATGTTCTTGAGGAGCTTGAGATAACGCTCTTCGTGTGCCTTCTCAACAGCAGCCACACCTTCCATCATAATAGCAATCTCCTCGAAACCTTCTTCGCGAGCCTCAGCTGCCATGCGTGGGTACATGTCTGTCCACTCTTCGTTCTCACCCATAGCACCATCTTTGAGGTTCTCAAGGGTAGAACCGATACCGTGGATAAGTTTGAACCAGAGCTTAGCGTGCTCTTTCTCTTGTGCAGCGGTCTCCTCGAAGAGGGCTGCTATTTGCTCATAACCGTCCTTCTTTGCTTTGCTTGCATAGTAGGTGTACTTGTTGCGAGCTTTAGATTCGCCTGCGAATGCCTCCCAGAGGTTGGCTTCGGTCTTTGTGCCTTTAAGATCTTTCATTGTTGTAGTTATTTAAAAAGTTGATTATTGTTTATTTTATCGATTGCGTAAGGTAATAGTAGCCACGTACTTTAACTCATGCGATTCATCAATTCATAGAGATATGCGGGGCTTTGAATATAGAGCTCATTTTCTTCATCTTGAAGCGCTGTCATAAGAGATGAATTATAGACTTTCGCCATAGCTTGCTCCAAGTTGCAACCCGTATCCTCCATGACATACCGAACTAATTCGCTCAATGCGTAATCGGTCAGATATGTTGCAATTTGATGATGAGTAGCTGGTATCATAATGTCTGAACTTCTATTTTCTTTATATAATTTAATGCCTTCTCTGTACCGAAATAATATTGTTGATCCAAATACTTATCTTGCATAGCAATAGCAGCTTGTTCGGGCGTATAGATATTCTCACGATAGTTATTCAGTTGTAGTACCACTCCGTCATCTGCAATAGGTCCAACAACAATATCGTAATCATGTACTGGTAACTTATTTTCTCGATCACGATTAGCATCAATAAACAAAAACCACTCCACGGTTGCCTTCTCTGGGAAGATTTTGACTTTTACATCGTCAGACTGTAGAGCCCTTTCATCGAATTCATAGATAATCAATGTTGCTTTTCCTCCAAACAATCGCGCTTTCTTCGTTGCCATGCGACACGCGGTTTCTCGCTCAGGAGTGAGATAGAATCCTTTACCAAAGTCTTTGTGATTAAGGCTTAATGAAAGGTCTATCGTTTCAATATCCATATTTGTACCGTGATAAAGTATCATGCGAGAGTTCCTCCATTTTGGCGACAAATAATAAGCATCTCATCGATGGTATCATCCATTGATTGTAGGTGCAGTACATCATAAAACTCCACTAAAAAAGCGAGTGCTTTATGCTGTTGCAAATAACGAAATGAGGCTTGACGTGTAATAGCAAACCTGCGTGCAAATGCTTGGACTGCACTTGTTATAAATTTGATTTCGTACTTGCTCATATC
>JAZUCY010000075.1:0-72201 GCA_045639365.1 Paludibacteraceae bacterium | reverse complement strand
GCCGGGAAACTACACGACAGTAACGAGGTGGTAACGGGGTGGTAACGGTTACGATGGCTGGAGAGGTAAAGGAAACATAGAAAAAGGCATAGAAAATAGATAAAAAAGAGTGTGTCTGCATTTTGACACACTCTCTTTCTTTATATTCCAGTAGTTGAGATTACTTTACCATTCTGCCCAAGCAGTCATACATTTGATTGTCTTTCACAATGTAAATCTGTCCGTTCATCATCACTTTCACGGCTGTGCTTTGGGGTGCAATCAAGTCTTCTACTCCTGTCTCCACCACTTCGCCATACACAATCAGAGACTCTATACAACCAGCGAAGTTACCACTATACAACAGCTTCACATAGCGTGTGTCCGCAGGCAAAGTGACATCTATATCATTCTGCTTGCTCTTAGAAGACCACACTTCCGCAAAATTCACATTATCAAAGCTGGTTGATACAGAGAAGAACACACCAGTAGCGCCATTATTTGTTCCCGCAATATCACGTGTCTTGGTGGTCGCCGTCAGGCGTGTAGGAGTAGCATCGTTCGCCAAGGCTATCACTACGTATTTATCGTCATAATTAAGGCCTCCCCAACTATTATTACCTAAACAAATACCATGTTCGCTTGACCATTCATTGTCGCCTTTATCTGCTACAATCGTTGTCTCATCATTCCAATCTGTCTCTGTGAAAGGAACATTATAGGCTAATTCAGCCATTGCCATACTTGGCAGTACCACACTCGTCACAAGTGCAAAAAAACGTGTAAAATTCTTTTTCATACCTAATACCTTATTCTTAATTTTGGTGCAAAGTTAATACATTTCTATTAATTGAGCAAATTTCACACCCAATTATCGGTCAATTATTAAGAATTGCTATATTATTCACAATTTTTGCATCATCCTACACAACTCTATACAACCCTACACAATAAAAAAGCACACCTATCGGTATGCTTTTTTCTTTATCTTCGCTTACTTACGAATTACTCGCCATCATGCGCATGCAAAGATTGCACATAGATTGCGTGCATCATTTTCTCACGCTTAATCTCTGATGGTTTTGAGAATTGTTGACGACGACGAAGCTCTTTCACTACACCGGTCTTGTCAAATTTGCGTTTGAATTTCTTAATCGCGCGCTCGATGTTCTCGCCTTCCTTTACTGGTACAATAACCATTGCATACACCTCCTTCTCTTTGTCTCTCCAGGCAGTTAGCCCGTTCCGAGTGATAGCGGATGTTTAAGTCTCCCGCATGACCTTTTTATGGGTTAATATACTTATTACTCTATTCTGCTCCAACAACCAACACACTGCTACCTTTCTTCTTCCTTGGCGCGCAAGGATGTTGATTTGCGCGCAATGTTGTTGATGTTGTCTTTATTTTAGAAAAAAAGACCACCTAACATTTGTTAGGCGGTCTTTGTACCCAGAGCCGGGGTCGAACCGGCACAGGGGTGAACCTACTGGTGTTTGAGACCAGCGCGTCTACCGATTCCGCCATCTGGGCATGCTCTTTTTCAAAAGCGAGTGCAAAGGTACTACAAAAAATGCAAATATGCAAATTTTTTTAAGAAAAAAAGCAAAAAAGTGCAAAAATAGGGCACTTTTTTGCTTTTTTCTACCTATTGCCTATAGATTGTAGTACATTTTCGCTACTTTGTCAACAATTGACGTACTACCATATTAATGGTTTTGCCTTCTGCTTTTCCTGCCAATTGCTTGGTTGCAACACCCATCACTTTACCCATATCCTGTGGGCCAGCAGCACCTACTTGAGCAATAATCTCTGCCAAAACAGTCTTCAACTCTTCTTCGCTCATCATGGCTGGCAGATAGCGTTCAATCACAGCGCATTGTGCCATTTCATCTTCTGCTAATTCTGGGCGATTAGCAGCACGAAACATCTCGGCTGCTTCTTTGCGTTGTTTCACCATCTTTTGCAGAATCTGCAAAGCACGGTCATCATGCAACTCACCATCACCACCCTTAGCGGTCTTGGCCTCCAGAAACTCTTTCTTTATACCACGCAGCGCGTCCAACGCCACTTTATCCTTTGCGAGCATCGCTTTCTTGATGTCCTCGCTGATTTGTTCGAAAAGATTCATATTATTATCTGTTTAAAGGTTAGAGGTTAAAGGCTGGGGCATGCAGCAAAGCCGCTATTTCTTGCCTCTCGCCTAATAGCCTTTCGCCTCGTCGCCTAATTACAAAAATATCAACTGCACCAAGATATACACTGGCAACAGTACTATCAATGAGAATCGCAGCATATATCCGAAGAACGATGGCATCTTGATGCCATTCTCCTCCGCAATGGCTTTCACCATGAAGTTTGGTCCATTGCCGATGTAGGTCATAGCGCCAAAGAACACCGAACCGATACAGATGGCTTTTAGCAATATCTCTGGAATACCAGCCATCATCTCTCCGCCAAAGACAGCCATTTGGTCAGGTGTTAAACCCGTAGCGACGCTGTGGAATGCTACCGCTGTGGGGGTATTATCCAAGAATGAGGACAACAGACCTGTCGAATAATAGAACTGCCATGTCGCATCCAACCCGAGCGAAGCTGCATTCGCATTCAGATATGCTAAGGCAGGAGTCATGGTCGTGAAGATACCCAAAAATAGCACTGCTACCTCAATAATAGGCGCCCATGAGAACTTGTTCAGTCCATAGCGCACGCGGCGTTTGGTGGTATAGAGCGACATAAAAGTCAGTGACAACAACACCAACTCACGCAAGTAACGCAACCACATAGGTGACTTAGGATCTGCCATCTCAGGAATCATGCCCGAGTTAATAAATGCTACTGCCAGCACGATACCTACCAGATAAATAAAATTGTGCTTACCTTTGAACACCAGTGGTTGTTGTTGTTCGTGATCAGCTTGTAGCGCATGCGCGTGCTCCCTTTTATAATAATAGGTATCCAGTACAAAGTATATAGCCATCAGCAATGCTCCTGTGAACAACCATGGTCCCCACATCGATGCAAACCATGTAAACTCTGCGCCACGCAAGAAGAGCATAAACAATGGAGGATCACCCAGCGGAGTGAGCAGGCCACCGCAGTTAGCGCACAACGCTATGAAAAACAACACAGTATGCACCTTATGTTCACGCTGTTGGTTGGTGGACAGCAACGGACGAATCAGCAGCATGGCTGCACCTGTTGTACCCATGATACTAGCCAATATCCATCCCAACCCTAAAAAACTGGTGTTTACCCATGGCGTAGCTTTGATGTCGCCTGAAAGGTGAATACCACCTGTTACGACATACAACGCCAACAACAAAATAATAAAAGGAATATAGTCGCCAAAGAGTTGGTGCTCCAACTCGTGCAACATACCTCCCATAATCAAACAAACGGCCGTCGGCACACCCAAAAAGATAGCCACAGTCAATTTGTGTTTGTTACTCTCCCACCATTCTTCTACAATCAGTGGGGCAACCGCAATGGTCAATAGCATCAGTCCAAAAGGAATCATGCTCCATGCACTATGTACTAATTGTTCCATAATATATTTTTGTTTTTTCTATATATCTTAGTTCGGCTAGCAGGGCTAGTTAATCTATCTTGTCTAATCCAGTTTCAACACCGCCAAGAACGCTTTCTGTGGCACTTCCACATTACCGATTTGCTTCATGCGCTTTTTACCTTTCTTCTGTTTCTCCAAGAGTTTGCGCTTACGACTCACGTCACCACCATAACATTTAGCGAGCACGTCCTTGCGCACTTGCTTAACTGTCTCACGGGCAATAATCTTTGCTCCAATAGCAGCTTGAATAGCAATATCAAACTGTTGACGAGGAAGCAATTCTTTCAGTTTCTCGCACATACGACGACCAAAACTTTCCGCATTATCGCGGTGTGTCAGCGTAGAAAGTGCATCCACCTGCTCACCATTGAGCAGAATATCCAATTTCACCAAGTTACTTGGGCGGAAACCATTGTGATGCCAGTCAAACGAAGCATAGCCTTTGGAGATGGATTTCAACTTATCGTAGAAGTCTATCACGATTTCACCAAGTGGCATATCGTAAAGAATCTCCATTCGGTCACCCGAGATATACTCTTGTTTCACCAACTCACCGCGTTTGCCAAGACATAGTGTCATGATTGGACCAATAAAGTTACTAGTCGTAATAACGCTAGCGCGGATATAAGGTTCTTCTATATGGTCTATAGCAGTTATGTCAGGCATACCTGCAGGGTTATGCACCTCCACTTTCTCGCCGTCCTTTGTATATACATTGTAACTTACGTTAGGCACTGTGGTGATAACGTCCATATCAAACTCGCGGTCCAAACGCTCTTGCACAATCTCCATGTGCAACAATCCCAAGAATCCGCAGCGAAAACCAAATCCCAAGGCTACTGATGATTCGGGAGTGAAGGTGAGCGCAGCGTCATTAAGTTGCAATTTTTCCAAGGAAGCGCGCAAATCCTCATAATCTTCAGCCTCAATAGGGTACACACCGGCAAACACCATTGGTTTCGCTTCCTCAAAGCCTTCAATTGCCTCAGCACAAGGACGAGCTACGTGCGTGATGGTATCACCCACTTTTACCTCAGTAGAAGTTTTGATACCCGAGATGATATATCCTACATTACCTGCTGAAATCTCCTTCGTAGGTTGCATATTCAACTTCAGTACACCTATCTCATCGGCATCATACTCCTTACCTGTATTGAAGAAACGCACACGGTCATCTGTACGCATCGTACCATTCACTACCTTGAAATAAGCGATGATTCCGCGGAATGGATTGAATACAGAGTCAAACACCAAGCATTGTAGTGGAGCCTCTGGGTCGCCTACAGGTGGAGCAATACGCTCAATGATTGCTTCCAAGATTTCTGGCACGCCATCACCTGTCTTAGCAGAACAACGCAATATCTCCTCGCGTTTGCAACCCAACAGGTCAATGATTTCATCTTCCACTTTCTCTGGCATTGCTGAATCCATGTCGCACTTGTTCATCACAGGTATGATTTCCAAATCATGTTCCAATGCCATATAGAGGTTAGAAATTGTCTGTGCTTGAACGCCCTGCGAAGCATCCACAATCAAGAGTGCGCCCTCACAAGCAGCAATACTACGACTCACCTCGTAGGAGAAATCCACGTGTCCGGGAGTGTCAATGAGGTTAAGGGTGTAGCCCTTGTATTGCATTTGGATAGCATGTGACTTGATCGTGATACCACGCTCTTTTTCCAAATCCATATCATCCAGAACCTGATTCTCCATCAAGCGTTTATCCACTGTAGCAGTGTATTCAATCAGTCGGTCTGCCAATGTAGACTTACCATGATCAATGTGAGCAATAATACAAAAGTTACGTATATTCTTCATAAAATCCTAATTTACAATCATAATAAGCTATAGCCCATTCTACTCCTAATTTATAATCGGGTGCAAAGGTAATAAAAAATTTGCATATTTGCAAAAAAAGTAGTAATTTTGCAGCGTTTTTTAAAAATTAACAACAACCATGCAAAAACAACGTATAGTAATCCGCTTTTGCGGTGACTCAGGAGACGGTATGCAACTTACCGGTACAATGTTCTCCTCATTGAGTGCAATACTAGGCAACGAGATTAGTACGCTGCCCGATTTTCCTGCCGAAATTCGCGCCCCTCAAGGCACTTTGGGAGGTGTCAGCGGTTTCCAAGTTCAATTAGGTACGGGTGTCTATACCCCCGGTGATCAAGCCGATGTGTTGGTAGCCATGAATGCAGCTGCCCTCAAAGTATGCGCCTTAGGTAGCAAATTCAACCAAGCAGGCGCAAAGTGGGAAGCCAGCGATTCAATGTTCAAACGCGATGCTGTCATTATCGTGGACACAGACTCTCTCTCTGCTAAAGATTTAGAGAAAGCACTTTATCAAACCGACAATCCATTTACAGAGTTGGGATTACCCGAATCGGTACAGATTATCCCTGTAGCCCTCACTCAACTTACCAAAGATAGCCTCAAGGACATGGGACTGGACAACAAGTCTATCCTTAAATCGCGCAATATGTTTGCATTGGGATTGGTTTGTTGGCTTTTCAACCGTCCTGTGGACAAAGCTATTGCTTTTTTGGAGAGCAAATTCCACAAGAAACCACAACTCATCGCCCCCAATGTCAAGGTGCTCACCGATGGCTATAACTATGGCAACAACCTCGCGCTCAATATCCAAACCATGAACGTTGAGAAATCCCGCGAACTCCCAAAAGGCACATATACCTCTATCGCAGGCAACAAAGCGACAGCTTGGGGACTCATCGCCGCAGCAGAAAAATGTGGAAAGCGACTATTCTTGGGTTCCTACCCTATTACTCCTGCCACAGATATTATGCACGAACTTGCTGCTCGCAAGGATATGGGCGTAATGGTAGTACAAGCTGAAGATGAGATTGCAGGCGTCTGCACCGCTATTGGAGCTGCTTTCGCTGGCGATTTGGCTGCTACCAGCACATCAGGTCCAGGTTTGAGTCTCAAAGGCGAAGCTATCGGATTGGCTGTGATGGCAGAGTTGCCACTTGTCGTTATTGATGTTCAACGTGGTGGACCTTCTACGGGTCTGCCTACCAAAACCGAACAAACAGACCTCATGCAAGCTATCTACGGACGCAATGGCGAATGCCCAGCCGTGGTGATAGCTGCCTCCACATCAGCAAACTGCTTCGATTATGCATATCAGGCTTGCAAGATTGCACTAGAGAACATGACGCCTGTAGTACTATTGACCGACACCTTCCTGGCGAATGGTACTGGACTCTGGCGCATACCACAGTTGAGCGATCTGCCTGCCATTGAGCCACAAGGAGTACCCGAGGAACTCAAAGGTAACTATAACCCTGCATTGCGTGATGAGCGCGGTGTGCGCTATTGGGCGTATCCAGGCATGGAAGGGTATGAGCACCGCAATATAGGTCTTGAGCGCGATGCAGAGAAGGGTATTATCTCTACCAACCCAGAGAACCACGAGCGAATGGTGAAGATTCGCCAAGCTAAAATACAACAGATAGGTCAGCAGATACCTCTGCTACAAGTACAAGGCAACGCTGATAGCGACACACTGCTCGTGGGTTGGGGAAGCACCGAAGGTCACTTGCACGCTGCTGCAGAAGCTACGGGTTGCGCATTGGCACAGTTCAATTATATTAACCCACTACCTGCTAACACAGAAGAGGTATTGCGCAAATATAAGCGTGTGATTGTGTGCGAGCTCAATCAAGGACAGTTTGCAGCCTACTTGCGCTCGAAGTTCGAAGGACTACATCTGGAGCAATACAACGAAATTACCGCTCAACCTTTTGTCATAAAAAGAATTATCAACTTTATACAAAATCGATAATTATGGAAGCAAGTCAATTTAAGAGTAATCAATATGTAAAGTTCTGCCCTGGTTGTGGTGATCATGCTATCTGCATAGCGTTACAAAAAGCCATGGCACAAGTAGGCGTACCAACACACCAAGTAGCCGTGATATCAGGTATCGGTTGTTCATCTCGTATGCCTCACTACCTCAACACATACGGTTTTAATACCATTCATGGTCGCGGTGGAGCTATTGCTACTGGCGTAAAAACCAGCCACCCAGAACTCAGCGTTTGGCAAATGACAGGCGATGGCGACTGCCTCGCTATTGGTGGTAATCACTTTATCCATGAGATCCGCCGCAATGTAGATTTGAACATCTGCCTCTTCAACAACCGCATTTATGGTTTGACAAAAGGTCAATACTCACCTACTTCACCCAAGGGATTTGTCAGCAAGTCCAGTCCATTTGGTACCGTAGAGCGTCCCTTTATTCCTGCCGAATTGGTATTTGGCGCACGCGGTACGTTCTTCGCTCGTACATTGGACGTAGATATGCATACCACAGTGGACTGCATGGTACAGGCGTCTCAACACAAAGGTGCTAGTGTGATTGAGTGTTTGGTAAACTGCGTGATTTTCAACAATGGTACCCACTCATGGATTGCAGACCGCGAAGAGCGTGCTGAACGCAGTATCATTCTGCGCCATGGTGAGAAAATGATTTTCGGTAAAGCGAAAGACAAAGGTTTAGCGTTGGACTACTCACAGGGATTGATTCCTCAACTCATCGTAGTGCCAGCCGAAGACCCACGCGTACTCACCCACGATGCCACACTGCAAGACCCTACCCTCCATCGCATGCTTGCTATGATGGGACAAGAAGACCCATCGCCAATTGCCAATTGCCAATTGCCAATCGCCCTCGGTGTCATTCGCCGCGTAGAAACGGAGGCATACGACGCAGCTGTCAATCAGCAGATTAATGACGTTCGTGAAAAGAGTAAGGTAAAGACATTTGACCAACTCACCACTACCCTCGAACAATGGGAAATATAGATTAACGATCCAAATTATACATGAAGAAAGTAATTATTTTATTTGTATTATTTGCAACCACCATCCTTAGCGTAAATGCGCAAATAGTTAATGACAGCACAACTACAATCCCACAAGACGAAAGCCTTGTGATGCAAGTAGAGAATTGGTATGCTAACAACATGAACTATTTGAGCATCACGCTATTGATGACGGTAGAATCATCATTTATTCCTTTCCCAAGCGAGATTGTTATTCCTCCCGCAGCATACGTAGCAGGTAAAGAGGATAGCAGTTTGCATGCAACCAACAGCTATCCTCTCAACGTGCTACTCATTGTACTCTTCGGTACGATAGGTGCTTTGCTAGGTGCTATTATCAACTACTTTTTAGCTTTATGGCTCGGCCGTCCTATCATCTACGCATTTGCAGATAGCAAGATCGGACATCTCTGTTTGTTATCTTCGGAGAAAGTAAAGAAAGCTGAGGACTATTTCAACGATCATGGCAAGATTTCCACTTTTGTAGGACGTCTGATACCAGGTATTCGCCAACTAATAAGTATCCCTGCAGGACTGAGTAAGATGAACTTTGGTCAGTTTATCTTTTATACCTTCTTGGGAGCAAGTATTTGGAATGTTGTTTTGGCATTGCTCGGTTATGTTGCACACGGACAAATGGATCTAATACATGAGTATAGCCATGAGTTGAGTATTGCTATCATGGCTTTGATTGGGGTTGTCATCGTGTATTTCGCTACCAAAACAGTGGTAAAGAAATTAAAGGGAGAGGGTAAAAGTTAAAGATTAGAAATTAAGGCAAGGTTATTTATGTGCCCAACCAAGAGCGAAGACGCTTATCCGACAACCTCGGATAGGCGTTATTTTTTGCATACATGAAAACATCGTTGAACCCGAAGTGATGACATCATCCACGAGGAGGATGTGCTTATTTTTCCACTCCTCGGGATAACGTACTGCAAAAATGTCCTTGACATTATCTTGGCGTTTCTCAAAGCGAGACTTTGACTGGTGGGCATTGTTGCGTGTACGGATAAGGTGCTCTGTATCAATGGGTATATGTAGCACTTCGCTAAGTCCGCGACAAATCCACTCCGTTTGATTGAATCCACGCTCGCGCAGACGTCGAGGGTGCAAAGGGACTGGCACCAAGCAATCAATATCATCGAACAAGTCCGAATCAATGTACTCCTGCGCGGCCAAACGTCCCAAGAAATAGAAAATCTGCGGATCAGGGTGAGTACCATACTTACCACGCTCAATAAGCGTGCGCAAGGCGAAACCCCTATCACGGTTATAAAAAGCAAAAGTCGCACCGCGCTCATAGCGCACGGTGCGTCCTTCTTTCTGAATCAACTCTAAAAAGAGCAAATCTATGCCATTTTGATTTAAGATAGCATGCTCAGTACGAGGGATAGATGCCACGCAGTCACTACAAGCAATGGGCTCATCTTCCAACAGTTTGCGTTCGCAAACAGGGCAATAGGTAGGAAATAACACCTCCAATACCGCATGCCAAGCCGATGACAATAGACGTAGCAACATAGAGCGTCCGCAATACCTATCGACGACCACGCATCCAACTAGCAATACCCGACAAACGCGTATTTGCAGATTCAGGTTTCGCTGTTGGAGGAGGGGTAGAGATAGAGTGCTGCGTTTCTACCTTTGGCACAGGTATTTCCATATCCATCTCTAAGTCAATGACCATATCTCCCTCCTGCAAGACCACAGGTTCTGGTGCTATGGATTGTGGTGTCTCCTCCACCTCCTCTGTCTCCTGCTTAGGTTTGTTCTCTTTGTAGAAACTATCAATAGCTTCATCCACAGTCTTCTTACCTACAGCGTCATCAAGGCCAGGAATATCAGACACCTCATATCCTGTCGCTATGACTGTCACACGCACTTTGTCTGCCAACTTATCATCGAAAGAAATACCCCATTGCACTTCTACATCATCGCCCATCTCGTTGACGAATGTATGGAGTTGCTCCATCTCGGATGCTACGATAGAATCATCGTGCGAACAATATAGTTGCAGCAACATACGCTTAGCACCATGCACATCATTATTGACCAGTGGCGAGTGCAATGCTTCGTGGATAGCCTGCGAAATACGCTCCTCTCCATTAGCACTACCCACACTCATGATAGCCACATTACCGTTCTTGAGGGTATTATAGACATCGGCGAAGTCAGTGTTGATATAGCCAGGCACCGTGATAATCTCCGCGATGGAGCGCGCTGCGTTTGCCACCACATCATCAGACTTGGAGAACGCATTAGGCAAGGAGAAATCAGGGTAAATGTTCAGCAGTTTCTGATTGTTAATGACCAAGATAGCATCTACATGCTCAGCCAGTTTGGCTACGCCCACCATGGCTTTCTTAATCTTCTTTTTGCCCTCAAACTCAAATGGTATGGTGACAATACCCACAGTGAGAATATTCATCTCGCGTGCTACCTCGGCCACAATAGCCGAAGCACCAGTACCCGTACCACCACCCATACCAGCGGTGATAAAGAGCATCTGTGTACCATCGTTGAGCGCCTCGCGAATACGCTCACGACTCTCCTCAGCATATTGCTGCGCTACCTCGGGTTTGCCTCCCGCTCCCCAGCCTGGACCTAACTGCAATTTGGCAGGCACACTGCTGCGACTGAGGCATTGCTTATCGGTATTGCAGACCAAAAAGGTCACATCTGAAATCCCCTGCGAATATAGGTAGTTAACTGCGTTGCAGCCACCACCACCTACGCCCATCACTTTGATAATAGTATCTTGGGTAATCTCCAAACCCAAATCGTTAATCACATCGTACATAGTATATTGATTTTGATTATTCTGTTAATATTGTTCGGTAAACATATCCAAGATGCTTGTTTGAGCATTCTTGGTGAGTTTCTCTATTCGTTTGCGCAGGTCATCCACAGGCTCAGCCATAGGGTGCGTCTCGCGATACAATGCCCCTAAGATCAGCGTTCCGACCAATGACGAGTAGTTGGGTGCATAATACTCGTCAGCAGTGTTCTCGTCCAGCCAAGCTGCGTGCGAACCATACATCACTGGTATAGTAGTCATTCCTTGCACATACTCCTCCATACCAGCGAGCATAGAAGCACCACCAGTGATATAAAGCACATTGATACACCCTTCATACGCCTGCAAATCGCTCATGAGCGGTGATAAAGTCTGATATAGGCGAGCCACAATAGTATTCACCACATCGCTAAAACGCAACACCACGACTCCATCTGGCGCATTGGGGTCGGGCACACGCACACAGCGACTATCAGTATTATCGCTTATAAAAGGCGTACCATAGTTGCACTTCAAGCGCTCAGCGTAGGCAAAACTGATACCCAACTGCTCAATATCACGTGTCACATCATAGCCACCCTGAGAAACTACCTTGTTATATACATACTTATTGTCCTTAAAAATGGTGAGCGTAGTAGTCTGTGCCCCCATATCCAAGATGGCGCACCCATTCTTGAGATCTTCGTCGCTTGCCAACGCACATAGTAGCGCATCGGGACGAGCGTATGTGTGCTCTATGTGCTTAGGCACACGCACAAAACTATCCAAGACCTTCTGCTCCAGTTCCTTGATGCCAACAAAGGCCACATACTTTACTTCTATTTTTGCAGCCTTCTGATGGGGCTCGGGTATCTGCTCCTGCATCACATCGTCTAGGACGTATGCGTAAGGTATCAACGCGAGAACCGCTACATGCGGATTTCGCTCCTCTATTTTCTGTTTGCACTCCGCATCCATTTCATCCAGCAAGTACTGCTGCACTTCTTTTCGATGCACTTGGTTGCGGCGTGACTCTACTTCTACCACCTTCATAGAGCGACCACCTAAAGATACAAATGCTTTGGTCAGTTGTGGATGCTGAATGCGGTTGGATAGCAGTTTGAGGCACTCGCCAATGCCATAACCCGCGTTGCTGGTGTTGGTTACCACACCTCGCTCAACACTGGTACTGCGATTAGAAGCTTCCGCTCCCAAGACATGTAACCACCCATGCTCGGTACGCTCGACCGCCATGGAGCGCACTCCATGGCTTCCCAACTCGACAGCCACCAATGGATGGGGAAGGGTTGATTGTGTATTCTTTTTTGCCATAATTCTGTCCTTTCGTTCTCTATCGTTGGCTACTACTTGCGGCCGATAACCTGCCCTTGGTAGCGCAAATCATATTCACGATAATTCTGGTAGTCAATATATTCAAGACCTTTGGTATATAACTTTTGCAGTTTATCCAACTTATGCTCATATTGTGAGAGATCACCCAAGATAATCTTACCCCTGTCATCCTTCTGATGGAGTACCAAATGCTTAGGGTTCACCACTTGCACATCTTGAATACGTGATTTCCAATAGCGGTTCTTGGTTAGCCACAATGCAAAATCAAAATACTCCTCTGTGGCAGCACGTTTGCCTACTGCCCCTTTGAAGCGAGGTACATCCACATCAATTGTTTTGCAAACAGGCATAATCTCTCGGTCAGTGTCCACATAATACGCGCCCTCATTGCTCATCACATACAAAGCAGGCACACGCTGAGTCACGCGCACACAAACACCTCCATTGACCAACTTAAAGCACTCAGCTGTTCGAACCATATCATGTTTCATGAGACAATCTTCTATGGCTTGACAAGAAATCTCTTCCATAGATAGTCCCTTTGGCACAAGTCCTTCGCGCTGCAACATTCGGCGCAGTTCATCACTCTCTACAAACCGACGGTCCAAACTGTCGGTAACCTCCACCCTGAGCCATGCACAGGGCAATTGCGTAGGTCGCTGAGCAGCCCAACAGGCAACAACAGAAAGCGTTGCTACCAGCAATACGGCACTCACGATCGAAATAATGGTTTTAATTTTCATAATTAAAGTATTTTATATGTTAGTTTATGGGTTATCTCATTTACTTGGCGTTCTATATCTCCTGCGCCCATGGTGATTACCACCACTTTTTTGTCCGCTGCGAGGCAGCTCTTCAAACGCTCGCGCAAGTATTTGGGCAATATAGCAGGCAATACCAATGCTCTTTTCACCTGCATTTTCTCTAATAACCATTCGCTCGTGACACCTGGGATTGGCAGTTCACGCGCAGGATAGATAGGCAGCAACGCCACCTCGTCCAAACGGTCTAATACTTGTGCAAAATCATCTGCAAAGTCCTGTGTGCGAGAATATAGGTGTGGTTGAAAAACGCCAATCACATAGCGGTCGTGATACAATCGCCTAACCGATTCAATGGTAGCAGCCAACTCTTGTGGGTGATGGGCGTAATCATCAATATAGGTGACTTGCGGTGTATTCAGATGTATATTGAATCGACGATAGACACCTGCGAAACTGCTTACACCCTCTCGTAACTCTTCCTCAGTAGCCCCCACAAGCCATGCTACAGCCATAGCAGCCACGCTATTCTCAATGTTTACCCATATAGGTACGCCCAAATGCAAGTCTTTGATGACACTCTCAGGGGTATGGAAGTCAAAATATATATGCCCGACCTCTATACGCACATTGTCCGCGTAGAAATCAGTTTGTTCATTCACTGCGTATGTGTAAACCTTTGCCTTTAAACTCTCAACTTTACACTTTACACTACTTTTTACCACCAATGCACTTTCCACCAACGATGCATAATGCGCAAAACTCTCACGATAGGCATCTTCGGTGCCGTAGATATCCAAGTGGTCAGGGTCCATGCTTGTGATGACGGATATATGAGGTGTAAGGTGATGGAAGGAGCGGTCAAACTCATCTGCTTCAACTACTACGTAGTCACTCTTTGCACTGAGCAAAAGGTTAGTGTCATAGTTATTGGCAATACCTCCGAGAAAAGCATTTGTGCCGATATGCGATGGATATAGTATATGCGCCAATATGGTGCTAGTGGTCGTCTTGCCATGCGTACCAGCCACACAGAGGGCTTTCTGCTGACGGGTAATCGAGCCCAATACTTCAGCCCGTTTGAGGATAGTAAAACCATTATCGCGTAACCATACATATACCGGCATATCCTCGGGCACAGCAGGTGTGCGTACCACAATAGTCTTGCTGACAGAGAGTTGCTTTACCCTATCCAAGCTATCGTCATATTGCACCTCTATCCCTTCTGCTTCGAGCGACTGCGTCAGAGGCGAAGGAGTACGGTCATAGCCCAAGACACGAAAACCCTTGGCCGCGAAATAGCGAGCCAAAGCACTCATGCCTATGCCACCAATACCCAAGAAGTAATATGTATCTACCGATTGCATCTATCGCACAACTATTTTATCAACTTTCACACCGCAGCGCAAGATATATATACCTCGTGGCAAATTATCGCGCTCTGCCGACATGTTTTGTCCCGTCAGCGAATAAATCTCCACTTGTCCATCTTTCCAATCAAGCACATCTACGTTTTCTACTGCTGTCTCAGAAGCAGGCATAAGCACCTTCGTTTGTCCCCATTTCATCTCAGGCGTACCATTGTAATTCAACAGTTTACCCGCCAGTGAAACCTTATCGCCTTTAACAACAGGAGCGTTGTAGTAGCACTGATAAGCGTAAAATACATTCCCGCCATTAGGTGCATCTGCCACCCAAAAGGATTGGCTCTTATATTGCGTACTATATCCACCATTGAGCGAAGTGACATAGCCCACTACCACGTATTCCTCCGTGGACTGACTACCTTGGTTCAATGCCAATGCTTTCTCACGCGCTTCTTGGCAAGTTATAGCACCATCTACTGTTCCTTCATCAGGAGGAAGCACCTCAGCATCGCAATCATAAGGCTTACCTTTCATCGTACCCCAAATATACTCTACCAACGCTGGCTGCAGCACGAATGGATTATCATTTCCTTGTAATTTTAGCACCTTGCTATTTCGCTCAATCTCCTTGTCCGACACAGGATCCTCTCTATGCCATTTGAGCATAAGTGTCAGCGCTGGTTGCTTAAAATTGCTTACGCCATTGCTATACGTAAAATAACGATAACCTTTACCGCCAACAGTGAAGTCCTTGTCCATATAGCAAGTCAACATATAAAAATAGATACGAGCTATATCACCTTTGTATTCATCCACTGGCTCAAATGCCGTTTCGCCACTCCAATTCGCGCTAGTACCCAATTGTGAGCCCAAATTGTTGCTCCAACTTGCACTTTTTACTTCATCATAGATCCATGCAGAACGTTTATCATTAGCCATCGCATCTACCGAATACACATGATGCAAGTCTGTGTACATAGGCTCAGTAGTCGAACCGCCCCACCAAGACTTAGGTAAGATATGTTCACGATTGTAACATTCTCCTTCCACAATATCTACACCCGAACAATAGTCCGACAAGTTGTAGCTATATGCTGAATAAATATCCCAAATCTTGCCATTTGAACGTACATCTACTTTCGCTTTATCACCACGAATTTGATTGTAACTTAACATCGTATGCTGCGAAATCTCTCCGTGCAAAGTACTGCGTAAGTCATTTGAAGTCAGCCCTTCTAACTCCTCGTAAGGACAATAATTCTCGGGAGAAGCCAATACCTCTACCACCACATTTTTCACTTCCCATGTACCAGCATAACTGCTTGTTGAGATGTACTCAAACATAAATTGCATTGTGCTTGATGCGTATGTTGTCAAATCTAATTCACAAGTCACAAAGCCCCAACGCTTGGTAGGCCAAGTAGGGAGAGTGAGTTTTGTCCAATTCTTGCCATCCTTGCTCACTTTCACCAAACAGTAGTTTACATCGGACGTGCTATTGCCTGCGTATGTTGTATGATCAAAGCGTAGAACTACTTGCATATACCCCTCCGTATTCAATACGGGCGAAATCAATTTGCAATCGCTCGCACCCAAAGACTGACCACCTTTGTTAGCAGTTACTTTAGCGTAGCCATAGTTGACATCTACGTACCACATGGAAGAGTAAGAACAATTAGGATACTTCTGCTCATCCAAAGTGAACGAACCTAAAGACTTTGAAAATGGTTCGTCTAACAATATTTCAGACTGAGCATATCCTGCCATGGATATTAAAAAAATAGTCAATATAGACAAAAATAACTTTTTCATGCGCAAATTTATTTCATTTTATACTATTACCCTAAATTAGTGCGCAAAGTTACAACATTTTTCTCAAATATGCAACTCTTTTTCATTTTTCTTTTAGTTTTCTCTTTTTCACTTGCATATCTGCAAAAAAAACACTACCTTTGCACCCAAATTGGTGTTTTATGCCAATTACTGAACAAAGCTGAACTATATAAACAATACTGAACGCGCCGAAGGCGCACTGAACCACGCAATTATGGCAACACAAGAAGAAACCTTCAAAAAATTAGTCGCACACTGCAAGGAGTACGGATTTGTCTTTCCAAGCAGCGAGATTTACGACGGACTTGGCGCCGTGTATGATTACGGTCAAAACGGTGTAGAACTCAAGAACAACATCAAGAAATACTGGTGGGATGCAATGACCATGCTCCACGAGAACATCGTGGGTATTGATGCAAGTATCTTTATGCACCCTACTACTTGGAAAGCATCTGGTCACGTGGACGCATTCAATGATCCACTCATTGACAATAAGGATAGCAAGAAACGCTACCGCGCAGACGTACTCATTGAGGATCAACTCGCTAAGTACGACGAGAAGATTGAGAAAGAGGTAGCTAAGGCGCGCAAACGCTTCGGCGAGAGCTTCGACGAAGAGATGTTCAAGCAAACCAACGAACGTGTAAAAGCAAACGTAGAGAAACGCAACGCCCTCCACGAGCGCTTTGCGACTGCTCTCAACGACAGCAATCTTGAAGAGCTCAAACAAATCATCCTTGACGAGGAAATCGTTTGCCCTATCTCAGGTACACGCAACTGGACCGATGTTCGTCAGTTCAACCTCATGTTCTCTACCGAGATGGGTTCTACTGCCGATGGTGCGATGAAGATTTATCTCCGTCCTGAGACGGCACAAGGTATCTTCGTGAACTACCTCAATGTACAAAAGACGGGGCGCATGAAGATTCCTTTCGGTATCGCACAAATCGGTAAGGCTTTCCGTAACGAGATCGTAGCTCGCCAATTCGTCTTCCGTATGCGCGAGTTCGAGCAAATGGAGATGCAGTTCTTCGTTCGCCCAGGCGAGGAGATGAAGTGGTTCGAGTACTGGAAGGAGTTCCGCCTCAAATGGCACAAGGCTCTTGGTATGGGTGATGAGAACTACCGCTACCACGACCACGATAAACTCGCTCACTACGCTAACGCAGCTACCGACATCGAGTTCCAAATGCCATTCGGATTCAAGGAGGTAGAGGGTATCCACAGCCGTACCGACTTCGACCTCAGCCAACACGCACAATATAGTGGCAAGAAGATCGAGTACTTCGATCCAGAGCTCAACAAGAGCTACACTCCATACGTGATTGAGACCAGTATTGGTGTGGACCGTATGTTCCTGAGTGTGATGTGCGGTGCGTATAAGGAAGAGGTGCTTGAAGGTGGTGACACTCGCGTAGTGTTGAACTTGCCTGCTGTTTTGGCTCCTGTTAAAGCTTGTGTTATGCCATTGGTGAAGAAAGATGGTCTGCCAGAGAAAGCGCGTGAGATCGTGGATATGTTGAAGTATGACTTCCACACCAACTACGATGAGAAGGACTCTATCGGTAAGCGTTATCGCCGTCAAGATGCGGTAGGTACACCATTCTGTATCACTGTGGATCACGACACTTTGAATGACAATTGCGTAACTATCCGCCATCGTGATACTATGGCTCAAGAGCGCGTTGCTATTGATGACTTGCACGCAATCCTCTCTAAGGCTTGCAATATGCGCGAGACATTCAAGAAGTTGAAATAAGCCCCTCCTAACCTCCCCCGCGAGGGGAGAAAGTTGGACTATCGGCTATTGGTTATTGGATATTGGATATCGGATATAGAGAGAATAAAAAAACTGCCAACGAAAGTTTGGCAGTTTTTGTTTTATTTTCGTAGAACCGAGTAGCCCTGCCTTTATAATCTCCTCCCCTCTATCGGGTGGATAAGCGGTGGATAAGCGGTGGTTGGTGGTCGTTCAATGTCCTTTTTGCTACCTTCTTGTGTGACAGTGTGACAGTGAGACAGTTGTTTTTTAAAATATTATACGCGCATACATATATATAAGTTTTAGAAATGTGCTGTCACACTGTCTCACTGTCACAAGAGGGATTGAAAGCATTGTCTGCACCTCGCCAAACTATGAGGAAAGTATTGGACAATATCGGAGTGATAACGGAGTGGTAACGGGTAAGACTGCTGAAAAGCAGGATAAATGCAACAATCCGCATAACCGAGACTATCTCATTCGATTATGCGGATTGCGCAAATAGGTTGTTACTTATCTCCTTATTTTAGAAACTCAACGCTAAACCAATACCATTTTGGCTTGCTTGAACATTCAATGAGAGTGCAAACTCGGACTTATCAAGAGAATTGTTGATAGAAGACAAAGCGCGATTTTTCTTACTATATCCAGCGCACAAAATAGGGACAGAAGACACAACAGCGGCTCCACCAAGAGTCCAACAAGGGACACCGATAAACAACATCATTTCATAATCCCATACTCCAAGACTAACCCCCAAAGGAACTGCCAGAACGATACCGCCACCCAATAACCACCATCCTGCTGGGATTAATTTTTTACTTTTCATATAATCTACATACGCCCTTGAATTATTTTTATACAAAAACTTCTGAAATGCTTGTTCATCCATTTGAAGGCTACCATAGGAGTACTTTTTTACTCCCAACATTCTTTGGTCGGCTTTAGAATGGCGGACTAAGTCATAGGTACGATCCGCTACATCTGGGACAAATAGGTTTGCTTGGGTAGGTTTCACTTCTGGTGTAACCTCCGTTGCTTCTTCTACATGAAACAATCTTTTTGCCAACTCTGCACAACCTTCTTGAATATCATCGGGTGTTGTACCCATCATCACATTATCGGTCATAATGGTACGAGCCGTTTCTACATCCAACAACTTGGCTGTGATAAACATATTTCTCGCATCTACCACAACTGCCTCTGCTACAAGAATGTAGTTAGCACCTGTCATTTCTCCCAATCGTTTGATTTGTTCATTGCTGACCATACCCGTGCGTTGGAAGTTCTGTTCACCCATAATGGCATCAATGTCTGTACGATCATACGCCTCATAACCAGCGGTTAGCGTAATCGCTTTACTCAAGTTTGCACGCAAAATCAGTTTATTTGCATACGATACCTTGTTTTCTTTGTCCACCGTTTCCAAGATAGCTACACGCTTCACTTGAGCTGACATAATTCCCGAAACTAGCAAAAGAATGAATAAGATAAGTTTTGTTTTCATTGTTGTAATTGTTTAATTGTTTGTATTTTAGTTGTTTATTATTTCATTGATTTGTGCTACAATCGCTTTACTTGCTTCTGAACATGCTTCTTTGGCAGCCAGTTCTGTATTATTTGTGTGAACACCTTTTTTGCTCACATTGCCTGAATAAATAATCTGTCCCTTCTTTGCTATCTCTATTGCTATGTCTGCCATAACCACAAACGCGCTGTACGAAGTTTTTTGCAGGGCATTGTACTCTTGTGTCGTTCCCTGCAACCGAATGACCCAATCTGCCTCTGCCTCGTTTGTGGTGAAAGTGCAACCGATAGGAGAAATCTCCTGCTTAATCTGCTGAATCAATGTGGGATATGCTTTATCAAAAATAGTCACATTACCAGCTATATGCACCGTTACGCCATTTTTCAGTTGCTGTTGCAGTGCTGTTAGTCGCTGTTTGAGGGCGTTACTTTCAGCAAACGCTATATCCTCCATATGGGGTGTAACATCTACATTCTGCACTATTGTTTGTTGCTCCTCTACCTGCTGCAACTGCTCCATGGCTTTGGCAATCGCCTTGTTTGCAGCCCCTTTTTCGCCCTCTGCCAACAAACCCTCTGCTTCTTCTACTGCCATCTCCGCACGAGTGATTTGGCTGATAATCTGCTTTTTTAGATTGCGTGTCAAATCCTCTTTCTTTGCCCATGCAAAAGCAAAGACCTCATTCGTTTTTAGGTTATGCCAACTCTCTATGGATAGGTTGGAAATATACTTTATCCTGTTTGTGGCAATGTTGATATTTTGCAGGGCTTCCGCTTGTGCTTTCTCTTTTAGGCGTTGGTGCGTTTGCTCAATGCTTTCGCCTGTTTGTGGTTCACCCACAATAAAACCCTGCAAATACAATTCGCGAGGATAATTGTTGGCGCGCCATTCATTATTACACCAAGAGGGGATTGTCACTTGGTGGCTGAAAGATTGATTGCAATGGGTGAAGTCGGTAAACAACACTTCTATGTTTCCATATTGTGCTACTTGGCACAATACATATACTGCATATTGGTTGGCTTCCTGCTGAATGTACTCACACACTTTATTTACGGGTATATTCATCACTTCTGCATTATCGCCGTAGTTGCTACCATTATTAATTGCCTCGTTGATACTTGCCAAATTGATAGGCAAAGCCAAACGCTCTATTGTACTGCGATACACTAATCCCATAGCGCGATTGCGTGCTTCCATCTCGGTGGCGCCTACACCGCGTTCCACGACATACAAGTACGTATCGTTCGCAGGGCGTGGCTTTTTCGTAATCCATTGAGGCACCTCTTGTGCAAACATAAGCATTTGCGACATTGCCAAAAGCAGCAAAAATAGTATTTTCTTCATCGTTGTATAGTTTTTTTCAATTAGTCTAATTACTCCCATATAGGGTACAAAAAAAGCGTGAAACTTGCCTTTTGCCAGTTCCACTCTTAGAGGCCTTCGCATTGCCTTGGAATTTAGAACCGACAACGCGAAGCCCACGCCGAATATAAAATACTCTCGTGCTATATTATAGTTAAGGTACGCGTATGCGCATACGTATATACGCAAAAGGCATACCAAAATAGGCACAAGAGGGATATTTCATATCCCGTAGGGCATCTATCGTTGCTAAGTCCTGAAATTCCGTGAAAGTTGCGAAGTTTCTAAGAGTCAGAACAAAGCGCAATAAACGCCTTTTTAATATGTCTGCAAACCCACCCCGAAAGTACTTGCAGATTCCCCAGCATGGATTCACGGTGCAAAGGTACAAATTTATTTTGAATTGAGCAAATCTATCTGCACAAAAAATCGCCATTTATATTCAAAAGCATAAATGGCGGTCACATTCTTAATAAAACCCATACAAAATAAAAAACAGCCAATCGCATGATTGACTGTTTTACTTTGTTGAGCAGATAATTACTTACGGATACCCAACTCTTTGATGATAGCACGATAACGCTCGATGTCTTTTGCCTTCAAGTAATCCAACAAACGACGACGCTTACCTACCAACATTGTCAAAGCGCGCTCAGTACCGAAGTCCTTGTGGTTCTTCTTGAGGTGCTCGGTCAAGTGGTTAATACGGAAAGTGAACAGAGCGATTTGGCTCTCTGCAGAACCAGTGTTCTTAGCGTCATTGCCATACTTAGCAAAGCGTTCTGCTTTTTTCTCAGATGTCAAATACATTTGTAATTGATATTTAATTAGTTAAACAATAATGACCTCGCATGATGTTATAATCCAAACGATGTCACATCTATATGCTTTCCCAAAAAAGCGTGCAAAATTACTGCTTTTTTCTGATATACGCAAATTTTTTAATAAAAACTTACGATTTTATTCTATTTATTGCTTTATCTGGAAAGGGAATGACCCAATCAATTCACCGTCCACAAAGAAATCAGCATTATACCATCCCACTTGGAGTATCTCCTCCACCAACCAATAGAGTGAGCCCGAAATCTCCTCACCTGCATACTCAAAATCCTTTGACACCGAATAGGCAATCTCACTATTCTCAAAGCGGAAAACATCGCTGACATTCTTCTGCATGATCTCACCATCAGGGCGAGTGATACGCATATAGAGCGTCTTCATGCCTGGTTTGTTGGTGATATTGCGACCAATAGTATAATCAAACTGGAGTTTTTGAATCTGATTGTAGATGGAAGTCTTACGGTCACGTTTATTGAGCGGAATCATCTGGAAATGATTGATTTCTAACATAGAGGCACGACTCACCACCTCAGCGAGTTGGGTACGCTCATTCTCAAGTTGTTTGGCTTGACGAGCCACCTCTTGGTACTGCTGCTTCACTTGCTGATTCTCTGCTACCAGAAGTTTGTTGGTGCGATCCAACGAGTCTATCTGGTGTACATAACTCACCATGACCTGACGGACGGTTGCCAGTTCCTTCTTGAGTTCCGCGATGCGACGAGCATTAGTCACCTTGGTAATACGCAACTCCTCACGTAAGTCCTGTACTCGTTGTTGCTCTTTAGCCAACAACTCCACCAACGAATCATTGTGAATATCCTGTGTTTGATAACCATCAAACTGAATAGCCAATTGCTCATACTCGTCCTCCAATTGCTCTTTCTCAAACTCCATTATCTCGACCATCTCCTTCATCTCGGTTTTCTGTTGGAGATTCATCCACACAAGCAATGCTGAAACAATAACTAAAGCTACTACGAGGGAAATAAGTACTATTTTAGTAGCATTTTTCTTCGTTGAATTTTCGGTCATAATCTTATAATATATCTAAAAGTTTTTCCATTTTGGTTGAGCGAGAGCCTTTGAGAAGAATGTTTTTTCCTTTCAATGGGTTAGTCGCTAAGTATTCGTACAAAAGTTCTACAGTCTCAAACACAGGGTAAGGCGATGTTGTTTGCAGGTATTCCTCACCCACCAAGAAGACCGTATCCGCTTTGCGTTCTGCCAACATATTCACCACATTCTGGTGTTCCAAGTGCGAGTATTCTCCCAATTCACGCATCGCACCAAGGATGTACGTATCGCCTTTGAAAGCGTTGATAGCCGCTTGCATAGAAGTCGGATTCGCATTATAAGCATCTACAACCAACTGGTTGTTAGCAGTTTGCATGGCTTGTGAGCGATTATTCGTTGGTACATAACGGCGAACAGCCTCCAATCCCAGCTCACGTGAAATACCAAAATACTCACCTACACACAACGCGGCAGACACATTCTCGGCATTATATGCACCCACAAGATTTGTGCCAGATGGCATTGTGCCAGTGGTGTAGAGTTGTGTGGAATGGTGTAGAGTTGTGTAGAGTTGTGTAGCACGGTTTTCCATCTCGGCAAGATACGAATTATCAGCATTGCGGAAGATGGTGCCATCATGAGCGACGAGGTAGTCGTAGAGTTCTTGCTTGGTGCATTGCACTCCCTCAAACGAGCCGAATCCTTCTAAATGAGCGCGACCAACATTGGTAATCAACCCATAGTTAGGCTCTGCTATATCCACGAGTTCTTTAATATCCCCCGGATGTGAAGCACCCATCTCCACGATAGCCATCTCGTGCGCACGTGTGATTTGTAATAAGGTAAGGGGTACACCTATTTGATTATTGAGGTTGCCCTGCGTATAGTGGATATTATATTTCGTGGAAAGAACAGCTGCCAAGAGCTCTTTGGTGGTTGTCTTACCGTTGGTACCAGTAATACCGATGATAGGTAGTCCTAATTCACGACGCCAAGCGCGCGCCAAATCTTGCAAAGCCAGCAACGTATTGGATACCAATAGCGTTCCTTCTGCCAATGCGTATTCAGGATTATCAATCACTGCCAATGTAGCACCGCTTTCGAGTGCCTGCTTAGCAAACTTATTGCCATCAAAATTCGCCCCATGAAGCGCAAAGAACACGCAACCTGCAGGCAGATTGCGCGTATCTGTACTGACCAGAAGTGATGCCTTATCTTTTATCAAAAAATCCCAATCCATGACATACAATGTGAGTATTTGAATGCACAATGAGGTTACTTCTCTTTAACCAAACGGACACTCAAACCATAGTAAACAGATTTAAATCCAGTGTTTACACTCTCCAATCCCATACACAGACAGTTAGTTTCGGTCTTGTAATGATTGGTACTTGATGCATAATAACCTGCGTTTTGTATATTGTCTAATTCAGGACATTTATCATAGTAACTGTATTCTCGAACACCTGCATGAGGCAAGAAAACAGCACCAGATTGCTCTAACAGCGCCCATTGATCATCTGTATAGGTTTGACACACAGAGTTCTGATAGGACTCATAATGAGTATCATATACAGCAGAAACAAAAGTAACACCCTCTATCGGTTCCCAATTGTCTGGCAACAAAATTAATCCTATGACAGAATTAACCTGAGCCAAACCAATAAGAGAATTTGCATTATCTCGTGTATAGAGAAGATATCGCCATTCGTCAATTGTCAGCGTGCGCCATGTATTAGGAGCATCATCACCAATCTGATTGGATGCCCAATCCACAAAGGTAGTGTAATCGCTAATCTCTATACCATTTTTGGTAGGACAATCACCAGTTCCCCAACCAAATAAATCTATCCAACCATCATAGTCCTGAGAGATATTTAGATTGTTATCACCTATATAAATATATTGACGTTCAGCAAATCGCCACTCGTTATTCCTAGCATGGTATTGCAAGTTACCTGGAGAAAAAGACACTTGTTTATTAGGAGCAACAGAGAATGCTTTTTCCGTAAAATGATTAGGTAACAGTGGTAATGGCAGGGTCTCAAACTCTTCTATCAAGTTACTAAGAAGTCCCTGTCTATTGTCGAACATAACACCTGCACGATAGTAATATCTAGTAGCAGGAGACAAAAAATTGATAGTTAACTGAAAATCTCTTCCAATATGCTTATCTGCCCAAAACATATCCAAACGCATATCTTCCACATACTGTTTGTTCGCACCTATCATAAAGTCACCCGTGAAAGTGCGCATAGTTTTTGCAGTATATCGACCATGCAAAACTACAGAACGTGTAGAAATGTCAGTGGCAGCATAAGTAGTTACGTCTGCTAACTGAACAGATGGAGTATCTGGTTCATCTGGTTTATTAGACTCACAAGCAACAGCAAAAGCCATTACCAGTAGAAAGGTTAGAAGATATGAGATTTTTTTCATACAATCAGTATGATTATGCGATTACTTTTTATTAGGAAGCTCCAATCCATAGCCTTTCTTCTTATCCTCCACCTTCAATGCAAGGCTCAATACAAAAGCAATCACACCAAATGATGCAAAGACAATCATAGGCACTACATAGCCATCGGTAGAAACACGGAGTTTACCAATCAGCATAGGTACAAGACACAAACCAATGTTTTGCACCCAGAAAATGAGGCAATATGCAGAACCCAAAATCTTCTCGTCAATAATCTTTGGAACAGATGGCCACATTGACGCAGGCACCAACGAGAAGCTCACGCCCAACACCAAAATAGTGCAGAGAGCAAGTCCTTTACTTGGGAATGCAGGCAATACAAAAGCGAAAATACTATGGCAGATAACCATAATAATCGCACCAATCATCATCATAGAAGCACCTTTTCCCTTATAATCAATGAACATACCGAGGAATGGAGTAAGTACCATTGCCAAGATAGGGAACCACTTAAACAGACCAGATGCCTCAGCATTACTAATCGCCAAAGTCTCCTCAAGGAAGTTGGTAGCAAAGCGTTGGAATGGGAAAATAGCAGAATAGTACAACACGCACAAGAGCGCAATTATCCAGAACATCTTGCTGCTGAAAATCTTACCCAGGTCAGACACATGGAACTCATCTTCTGGATCTTTCATCTCAGTTGCCTCACCAATAGCCACAAGTTGCTTGTCAAACTTGGTATCCATAATAGTAAATACGAAGAAGTTGAGCAAGCCAACTACGAGCAGAAGAGCCGCAAACAACAGCGAAGCGACTACTGATGGATTGCCATTCACTGCAAAATGCTCGCTGATAGCAGGAGAAAACGCCATGGCAGCAAACACACCAATACGTGCGATAGCCATTTCAAGTCCCATAGCAAGAGCCATCTCTTTGCCTTTGAACCACTTAGCAAGAATCTTACTTACAGTTGTACCAGCCATCTCGCAACCACAACCGAAGATCATAAAGCCAAAAGCAGCCATCTTAGCAGAACCTGGCATAGCCGTCCACCAAGAGTTGAGCCATACGATATTGTTGGCATCAAACCAGTCGGAAATACCAATATATTTAACAGATGCACCCAATACCATCAAGCCTGCTGAAAGCAAACCTGTGAAGCGAACACCCATCTTATCAAGAATGATTCCTGCAAAAATAAGGAAACCGAAGACACAAAGAATATACTCCGCAGAGGCATACGTTCCGAAGACACCTTGATCCCAACCGAGTGTGTCATTAAGAACAGAAGCCAACGGAGAGAGAATGTCCACAAACATATAGGCAAAGAACATCATCGATGCCACAAGTACGAGGACTGTCCAACGTGCGACAGCAGAGTCGCGAAGAGTTTGTTGAAGTTGTTTAGTCATAGTTGTATAGAATTGTATAGAGTTGTATTTACAACGCTTCGTCCTCTGGTTTTTCAACCAAGGGACGAGGCACCGTTTTTTTCTTTTTTTTGAGCCATGCTGCCTTACGTTTTTCGTAGTCAGCATAGTGAGATTCCAAATAGCCGTCTGCCATTATTGGATACCCAACTTCTTCTTAACGAGTGGCATAAGGTCAAGTGCATCAGGAGCGATATAGTGCAATGTCATTGCCTCCAATACGTATGCACAACCTTGTTCCTCACCTACCTCCTTGATAGCATCCATCATCTTTTGTTGGATAGGCAAGAGAAACTCTTGTTGCTTCTTTTGGATATCCTCCTGTGCAGTTTGACGGAAGAGATAGATACGTTGCTCCATCTCTGCAATCTCTTGTTGGCGGAAGTCACGAACACCTGCTGTCATAGTAGCTTGATCTTTTTGGAAGTCAGCAACTTTCTTATTAAACTCCTCTTGCATATTAGCAAACTGAGCCTCATACTGACCAGCCAAAGTATCCAACTTAGATTGTACAGTTTTCAATTCAGGCATAGAAGCCAAAAGTTCTTGTGAATTGATGTGTCCGAGTTTTTGTGCGCTTGCAAGCATTGGCAAAACCAAAGCAAGCATAAGAATGATTTTTTTCATTGTAGTATCTTTTTTTTGTTAATATTATACGGTTATTTTGCTCCTAATTTCTCCAATACTTGGTCAGAAATATCCAACCTACTAGACATATAAATCAAACTGGGATCAGCTGAACGATCCTTGACAATATCGTATTTCTTCTCAGTAGCAATCTCCTGAACTGCATTATAGACTTCCTCTTGAATAGGTTTGAGCAAGGACTCACGCTTCTTGTACCACTCACCGTTCTCACCAAAATACTTACGCTTGAGCTCAAGTACTTGTTGCTCCTTCTCAAGTATCTCATCCTCGCGCTTCTTCTTCATGTCAGCAGAGAGAAAAATTTGCTCAGTCTGATAGTTTGATACAAGAATCTGCACCTCCTGTTGTGCCACATCAATCTCCTTTTGCCAACGCTTGGAAATCATACTCAACTGCTCATTGGCAGTTTCATATTGTGGGAGATTCTTTAAAATATATTGCATATCCAGATATGCTGCAGAGAACTTTTGTGCTACTATTTCAGGAACAAAGCACCCCAAAACTAATATCGCAATTAATAAAACTCGTTTCATCTTATTTTATGTATTATTATAATTCTTGTCCAAGTACGAAGTGGAATTGTGATCCGCCATATTGATTCGATCCATTGATAGGGTCAAATCCCCAACCCCAGTCAATACCCATGAGTCCGAACATTGGCAGGAAGAGGCGTACACCTACACCCGCAGAACGCTTTAGGTTGAATGGATTATAGTCCTTAATGTCCGCAAAACAGTTACCTGCTTCCACAAATGCCAAAGCCCAAATAGTAGCATTCTGCTCCAACGCGATAGGATAGCGGAGCTCCATAGTGAACTTATTGTACACATATCCCATGTTACGTCCTGTAGCAGGGTCATACGGTGTAAGCGAACCCGATTGGTAACCACGCATAGAGATATACTCTGTAGAATAACTAGAGTAACTGGACATACCATCACCACCCATGTAGAAACTCTCGAAAGGCGATTTTACATTCTTATTGTAGTGACCCAAGTATCCAAAATCAGCACGCGCCATCAAGACCAACTTGGAGTCCGATGTTAGCGGAGTAAACACCTTACCTGAGAAGCGCCACTTATGATACTCAAGGAGATTATACTTCTCGGTTGCGCTCATTTGCTCAAACTGAGCGTCTGTTGTTCCTTTGATGAGAGAGTATGGAGGAGTAATCTTCAGACCGATAATGAATTGAGAACCACGACGTGTATAGATAGGATTGTCAATACTTGAGCGAGAGAGTTGGAAATTAAGCGCAAGGTTATGACTATTACCATCCGTAAGAATCATATATGGCCAATCCTTCATCATATACAACTGATAACTTATCTCACCATAGAAAGAGAAGTAGTCATCAGGCCAACTAAGACGCTTACCGTAACCCAAACTCGCACCCAGCGTACGGAGATACTTATTAGGGTCTGCCTCTGACTCCTGCAATTGTTGTAAATAGTTGGAGTTGCCAGAATAAGCATAGTAACTATAATACGTATTATAGAGGTTTTGGTATGCTTGATAGTAACGATCCGAATAGCCTGTTTGTGATGCAAAGAAAATAGTGGTGCTCAGCGAGTTAGGACGCTTACCACCCAACCAAGGCTCCAAGAAACTCACGGATGCAGAAGTATAGTACACACCATTGGTTCGTGCATTGATACTAAAGGTTTGTCCTTCACCTTGTGGCACGATACGATAACTATCAGGATTAAAAAGGTTCTGAATAGCAAAGTTGCTGAATTTTAATCCCAAAGTACCGATAAGACCCGTAGCACCCCATCCGAGCGAAAACTCGATTTGGTCACTCGATTTTGTTTCCAATTTGTAGGTAACATCTACAGTACCATCCTCTGGATTCGGTTGGATGTCAGGTACAAGGTTCTCTTGGTCAAAGTGTCCCATTTGCGCCAACTCACGTAGTGAGCGCATAATATCAGACTGGCTATAAAGTTGTCCTGGCTTAGTATAGAGTTCGCGACGCACTACGTGCTCGTACACGCGCGTGTTACCTACTATATTAATAGAATTGATAGTGGCTGGTTGTCCCTCATACATACGCATCTCAAAATCAATCGAATCGCCATTGATACGCACCTCAACAGGATCCACATTGAAGAAGAGATAACCCTGATCTGTATATAATTTAGCCACCGCATCATCATCATCATTGAGACGCTTGTTCAGTTCTTTGAGATTATATACATCACCCTGCTTGATACCCAACACCGCGTCGAGGTACTCGTATGGATAAACCGTATTGCCCACCCACTTGATATCACCAAAGAAATATTTTTTTCCCTCATTCACAGTAAGATAAACATCCACACGTGTAGAATCTTCAGGGGAGCGAACCACACTATCCGACACAATGATAGCATCTCGATAACCAATTTCGTTATACTTCTCAATGACCGTTTTCTTATCGTTCTCAAATTCGGAAATCACAAACTTCTTAGGACGGAAGAAATTGATGATGTTATTATCATTGGTCTTCTTCATCGCGAAGTTAACCTGATTGTCTGTCATCGCCTCATTGCCTGTAATATAAATTCGTCCAACGCGTGTCTTGGCTTTCTTATCGACATTGATGGCTACCCTGACATAGCCTGGGTTGTCTTTGTCATCAAATTGTAATACCTTGACCGTAGCATCGTAGAATCCTTTATCCTCCAAATATTTGACAATGACCTTATTTGCTCGATCCTCAAGGTTAGGTGTCATTTGTCCATTCTTTTGAATGCCAATTTTCACCTCTACATCTTCTATTTCACTCTTCTTCAAGCCATTATAGGATACTTCAGAAATACGAGGACGTTGTTTGAGCGCAATCTCCAACCATATCTTATCACCCTCTATTTTTTGTGCTTTGAATTTAACATCAGAGAACAACCTCTGTTTCCAAAAGCGTTGGAGTGACTTTGTAATCTGATCACCTGGAACCTCAATCTTATCGCCCACTGCCAAACCTGAGAAACCAATCAATACGAAGTCCTCGTAACTATCAGCACCTGACACACTAATTCCAGCAATCTCGTATGTCTTGCGTTGCATGGTATATTCGATGACGGGTAATGCTGCTACCTGATCAGCAACGGTGTCAGACTGAATCGACACACTATCGTTTTGCGCTGCCATTGGCAACATAAAACTCAAACACAATAATATACTAACGAACTTGTTCACTGGTCTTTCCAAATCTTCTTTCTCTATGTTGATAATCAACTATTGCACAATAAAATTCTTCTTCCGTAAATTCTGGCCATAAGCAATCGGTGAAATATAATTCAGCGTACGCCAACTGCCACAATAGGAAGTTACTGATGCGTAACTCTCCACTAGTACGAATTAGCAAATCAGGGTCAGGCATTTGCTTAGTAGTCAGATATGAAGTAATGAGTTCCTCATTTATATCCTCCACTAATATTGTACCTTGTTGCAATGCCAAAGCAATATTGCGAGTAGCTTGAATAATCTCCCAACGCGCACTATAACTGAGTGCAATCACCAAATTCAAACCCGTATTAACACTCGTTTGCTCCATGCATGCGCGGAACTTCTGCTGAGCATTTTCTGGTAAACGCGTTAGATCACCTATGGTTGTTAGACGGACATTATTCTTCATCAGCGTAGGTGTCTCTTTGGCGATGGTATCTACCAGCAATGACATCAGCGCATCGACCTCCTCCTTCGGACGATTCCAGTTCTCTGTTGAAAAAGCATACAACGTCAGGTATTCAATGCCTAATTCAGCTGCAGCCTCCGTGATACGGTGTACAGTCTCGACCCCTTGGCGATGTCCAAACATACGCGCCATGCCTTGGCGTTTCGCCCAACGACCATTGCCGTCCATGATAATAGCAATATGCCGTGGAATACGATTAGGTTGTATTTGGATTTTATAACTCATATTCTTAATCTTCCACATGCACACCTCTCTTGATACGCGCCGAAACGGCAGATTTCTCGTTAAGATACTTTCTGTATCGTTGATCTCCAAACTCATACGAAATACCAATGGTCAAGGTAGATGTTATGTCATTATTCAAGATATTGAATCCATTGAGATCATGTGTATCATTCAGCACGCCATGTTCCAATTTCATCAGTTCCTCGCTCTCAGTAAAGTCAATACCCTGTATATACCCCTCCAAGTTGTCAGACAAATAGATTTGGTGTTGCCATGCTACCTGCAACTGCCAACGATTAGCAAATTTCCATTTCACACCAATACCCACTGGCACGTAAACAGAGACATTTATCCTTTTGCGCTGTACCATCGGTATCGCTACTGTGTCCGCAATCATTGCCTGTTTATTAGACAAACTTCCTCCTATTCCTAAAAACAAATAAGGTGTGAATGTTTTCACGCGATAATCGTAGGATGGAGAACCAAACTGAAAAAAGTTGAACTCACATACCATATCAGCTGACCAAATTGGTATTTGATAGAGCACAGGAGGCTCACCCACCATAAACTGCACGAAACGATTCCCCGGCGTGAACACCTCAGGTACAAATGGAGTAGTATGTTCCTCAGCTATACCCGTCGCGGTCTTTGGAGCGTAACTATATGCCAAACACGAGCGTTGCGCCTTGAGTTGAAGGGCAAAACGTCGATTGTTAGGCTTATAACGAATTTGTGCTCCTAAAACGTATCTCGGTTGCACAAAAGGAGTTTGACATGCATCTCCCATATAATACCCGGTACCCAATAGCAATCCTACATCAAAATTATACTCCTTATTCTCTTTTTTGTTTTCAAATTCATCTATAGACTTAGCCATCTGCTCTTTCCGAGAAGCACACAGCAATACGGGGGTTAATATAACCCATAACAAAACAAGCAACCGAATATGCTTATTAAGAATATTAGTAACTGATAATCGCACCTGATTGACCGTTTGATGGAAGGTTATAAATCACTCCTACGGTAACAGCTACATTATGCGTACTTCCAGCTTGGTATTTGTAGCCACCCTCCTTCGCGAAAGACACACCGCCCTTATTGTCTTTATAAGGGTATGTACCCTTTGTGCTACCATCTATATTACCATTTGACACATACAGATTATATTGACAAGCCAACTTGAGCTGCCAGTTAGCTGCCATGCGCACCTTCAAACCCGCTGCAAATGGAATATACAGCGCTCCTGCCAAATCTTTCGCCCTAACAACAGGAAAATTAGTATTCTGTTGTCCATCACCTACTCCCCAACGATAAGAAGCTGTCTTGTTGTAAAAAGTAGCACCAATACCTACTGCCACATACGGTGTCATCGTATAAATTCGAGCATTTCGATTCTCTGTGAAACCATACTTCAAGATATTGAACTCAGCCATCATGTCCACATTCCACATACTATTGTAGAAATAATACTCACTTTTGTCATGCATCTCTTTAAATCGCAAACGCTGACGCATAGCTTGTGCCTGTAATGTCCAACGAGTATCAAAACGATAGCGCACTGTTCCACCAAATGTCTCGAATGCTGGCATCCCCTCAGAGTCGCGCATCCATGCAAACTCATGCGCACGGGTATAACCATCAGCAGGGTTGCTATTTCCCATAAAGAAACCTGCACCAACCTGCAATCCCAACTCAACGTTTTGCGTCTGAGCATTCACAAACACAGGTGCGAACATCATCAGCAACACAAGAATAAATGTACTCTTCTTCATAACGACTATTAATTGTTTTTAATATTTATACAAATTTGACCTGCAAAGGTACTACTTTTTTTTGATATATGCAAATTATTTTTTGAATAAAATTTTGAAAGCGTCTGCCACGCGACTCACTTCCACTACTTTTATCTTCAGTCCATGAGCGTTATACTTCTGTCCCATAGGCACTATAATTTGCTGAAAACCAAGCTTTTCTGCTTCTCTAATTCGTTGATCAATGCGATTAACTGGACGTATTTCTCCCGCTAAGCCAACTTCTCCTGTCATGCAAATTTCTTCGTTTAACGCTATATCCATATTGGACGAAAGCACCGCTGCCAGCACTGCTAAGTCTATAGCTGGGTCATTTACACGCAGTCCACCGGCTATATTCACGAACACATCTTTCTGCATAAGTTTAAAGCCCACGCGTTTCTCTAAAACGGCCAAGAGCATATTCAGTCGCCTGCCATCGAACCCCGTGCTACTACGTTGTGGCGTACCATACGCTGCACTTGCCACCAAGGCCTGAACTTCAATCAACAACGGACGTACTCCCTCTACTGCCGCTGCGATAGCAATTCCCGAAAGACCTTCACGATTATTCGACAAAAGCAACTCACTCGGATTAACCACTTCGCGCAAACCATCTTGCTGCATTTGGAAGATACCTAACTCGCTCGTACTACCGAAACGGTTTTTCTGTGCCCGAAGAATGCGATACACGTAATGCTGGTCGCCTTCAAACTGCAAAACCGTATCCACAATATGTTCCAACACTTTAGGTCCCGCCAATGAACCTTCTTTGTTAATATGTCCGACAATGATAAAAGGCACATTCTTCTCTTTGGCATATTGCAGGATTCGAGCAGCACACTCACGCACTTGACTTAGACTACCAATGCTTGCCTCAATCGCCTCTGTGCCAATGGTTTGAATACTATCTATCACCACAATCTCGGGCTGAATATCCGTCACACTATCCAAGATGCGCTCCAACGATGTCTCAGCTAATATATACAAGTTAGATGCATCACCCAACAAACGTTCTGCTCTCAGTTTCAGTTGCTTAGCGCTCTCCTCGCCACTGGCATAAAGTGTCTTTTTCTCCCCCATCTTCAGCAACACTTGTAATGCCAACGTGGACTTTCCTATTCCTGGTTCTCCGCCCAACAACACCAAGCTGCCAGGAACTAATCCTCCACCCAACACGCGATTCAGTTCCGAAGAATGCATATCGATTCGCATTTCTTCTTTCGCATCCACTTCATGCAAACGCTGCGCTTTCGCACCACGTCTCAGCCCTACTCCACCTTTCTTTGTGGAAACAGCAGTGCTCACCTCCTCTTCGTATGTCCCCCACTCGCCACACACGGGGCAACGACCAATCATCTGAGGAGCTTTGGCTCCGCAGTTAGAACAGATATATTGCGTTGAAACTTTTGCCATTTATATCTCTATTATCTTACATTCTTCTGCCAATACGGTATTGGCATAGACCTCTTGCGCCTCGTTCAAATATACCGTATGATCATCTTCGCGAGCACTAAAATGCCCTATAATCAGTTTTCCTGCCTCCGCCAATTTAGCTATTTGCGCTGCATGCTTAGCTGTCGAATGGGTATATTTCTTGCATTTATCTGCATCTTTTTCTGTATAGGTTGCCTCATGATATAGCACCTCGACTCCTGCTATCTGCTCCACAATCTGCTCTCGATATGCCGTATCCGAACAATAAGCATACCGTTTGCGAGGTTCGCTATCACGGTGATGTTCCGTAAACAAGAACCCACAAGTCGGCACCTTATGTTTCAGCGGAATCGTCTCAATCGTCAGTGTTCTATCTTCAAAAATCACCTCACGCTTGCGTGGGTTAATGGTGTGAAAGACAATCTCATACGACAAATCTTGACAATGATAGTCCAACCAGGGGCGCAATAGTTTTTCCAAATCGCCATGCGCATAAATATGCAATGGCTGCGTCCTACCCATCATACCCAATGTAGAAATCAACCCTATCAATCCAAAGCAGTGATCGCCATGCAAATGCGAAATTAGCACAGTATACAACCGCGCCGTCTTCACACCTAACTGCCGCATCTTCAACTGTGTACCTTCGCCACAGTCCACCAAGAAGGACTTGTCACACAATTCCACAATCTGCCCCGAAGGCGAGTTCTGGAATGTAGGCATAGCGCTACCACATCCTAATATGGTCAGTTTGCCTGTCACTTTCTCAAACTAAGATAGATACGTGTAAAGACATTCTTTGTGTATTGTGGAAAATCGCCACCTTGTATCCAACCATAGTAACCAGGATCACGACGGAACACATCCGCTACGCGCTGACCTTTGTACTTACCAAAATTGAACACCTCGACACCTTGTGCATCATATGCAATACGCCCTGCGAAGTCCGCCAAACGAGTATTTCCAGCTGTAAACTCAGCCAGTCCATCCACATCCACAGGTATATCATATTTCTCCAATTGTGCCATCAGCACCTCATAGGTTGCCATGGTATCAGCATCTGCCGAATGCGCATTGGTTAGGTCTTTTCCGCAATAGAACTTATACGCCGCCACCAAGTTACGTGGCTCTTGGCGTTGGAAGATAGTAAAGACATCCACCATCTTTTTCCCTTTTAGGTCTATATTCATTCCTGCGCGCATCATCTCCTCTGCCAACAAGGGCAAGTCGAAGTGATTGGAGTTATATCCTGCCAAATCAGCATCCTCCAACACCTTCACCAGTTCAGGTGCAACCTCCTTGAAGGTTGGACAGTTCACTAAATCCTCGTCATATATGCCGTGCACGGCACTCGCCTCTTCCGAGATATGCAACTGCACCTCCTGCCCCAACATCATCTGCACAGGTTTGACACGGAAGGTCTTTCCCTCCGATGTGCCGTTAGGAAAGACCTTATAATAACTCAACTCGACAATCCTGTCCGATGCGATATTTAATCCCGTGGTCTCCAAGTCGAAGAACACCAACGGGCGAGTTAATTGCAATTTCATTAGTCGTTGAGGAGCATTGGCATTAACAGTATCAACAAATCTTGTCCCTCTTCATTCTCTGCTGGCAAAATCAAACCAGCGCGAGCAGGATCAGCCAATTGCAGTACAACTTCTTGCGAAGCCACATTCGCCAATATCTCAATCAAGAATGGTGCTTTGAAACCGATAGCCATTGGCATGCCAGTATAATCACAACTAATTGTCTCCTCTGCAGATGTAGAGAAGTCAATATCTTGTGCAGAAATCTTGATTTGGTTCTCGCTCAATGCCAATTTGAGCAGACTGGTACCTGTATTTGCAAATACAGCTACACGCTTGCAGGCATTCACAATCGTTTGACGATCTACCAGCACCTTATTGGTATTATTTTGTGGAATCACCGCATTATAGTTAGGGAAACGACCCTCGATTTGACGACAAACAATCACGGTCGTACCAAACTCAAACTTCGCATTCTTCTGACCAAAGGTCACTTTCACTTCTTCTGCCTCTTTTTGCAGCACCTGTTTGAGCAATTGCGCTGGTTTCTTAGGCAGAATGAAGCTAACTGGTTGTGCACCCTTCACACCCTCGTTGATATAACGAACCAAACGATGTGCATCGGTAGCTACCATAGCTATTTTCTCCTCGCTCAAGTCGAAGAAGATACCATTCATCACTGGACGCAACTCATCATCTGCAGTGCAGAAAATAGTCTTATTAATAGCATCCAACAACGCATTTGCAGGCATAGAGAAGGTATTATCACCCTCTTCTACAGGCATCTCTGGATATTCCAAACCATTGGCACCCACGAAACTATATGTACCATTGGCACTGGTAATATTCAAACCAAAGTTCTGCTCATCTATTTGGAAAGTCAATGGTTGCTCAGAGAACTCCTTCAGTGTCTCCAACAGCAACTTGCCACCTACTGCCACTTTACCTGCACCTTGTGCATCTTCCACGGTCAAGGAAGTACGAATGGTTGTCTCGCTATCAGACGCTGTTAAGGTCAGCACATCGCCTTCGAGATCAAACAACACAGCTTCCAAAATCTGCAAACTATTCTTTGCAGCAATCACACGACTCACTGCTTGCAACTGAGCAAACAATTTCGAGCTTGATACATTAAATTTCATATTCTTACAGTTTTAATTATATACTTTTTAATTTTGCCTGCAAAGTTACAAAAAAAATGCCATTTATGCAAATTATTTGTGCATTTTATTTATTTTTTGTACCTTTGCACCGAATTTCCATGCCTTTCAACTATAAACTATAAACTGTAAACTGATTTGATTGGTATTTTTGACAGCGGTTACGGCGGACTGACTATCCTGAATCACATTCGCCAACATCTCCCCCAGTATGACTACCTCTACTTGGGCGACAATGCGCGTGCGCCCTACGGGACACGCTCGTTTGATGTCATTTATGAATATACTCTTCAGGCGGTCAAATACCTCCACCAACAGGGTTGCAATCTCATTATTCTGGCGTGCAACACTGCCAGCGCCAAGGCCCTCCGCACCATACAGCAGCACGACATTAATCCCGACGAGTTGCGTGTTTTAGGCGTGATCCGCCCCACGGTAGAAGTCATTCCACAGCGCACGCATACCAAACATATTGGCGTACTCGCCACTCCAGGCACCGTGGCATCTGAGAGTTATGTCATTGAACTGCTCAAGCAAGACCCTACCCTCATTGTTACCCAACAGGCATGTCCTATGTGGGTACCCCTGATTGAAGCAGGCGAACACCTCCATGCAGGTGCCGACTATTTCGTAGAGAAATACCTCACCGAACTCCTCACCCGCGACCCGCTGATTGATACCATTATTTTAGGCTGCACTCACTACCCCCTACTCCAACCCAAGATTGAAGCCTTTCTATCCTCCTACTCCCATAGCCAATCGCCCATAGCCAATCACCACATATCCGTTATTGCTCAGGGCGAGATTGTCGCTCATAGTTTAGCCGACTATCTACACCGCCACCCTGAAATCGTCGAACGTATCTCCTCCCCTTCGGAGGGGAGGTCGGAAGGGGGCTATCTCACCACCGAATCCGCTACCAAGTTTTCGGAATCAGCATCACTTTTCCTTGCCGAACCCATACAAGCACAACATATTGAACTATAATATAATTAACCATTCATTCATATTTATTATGCTAACAATCGGAGATAAAATGCCTGCATTCAGTGCAGCGGACCAAAACGGAAATATCGTAACGAACGAACAAATGACAGGTAAGAAAACCGTCATCTATTTCTACCCCAAAGACAGCACCCCAGGTTGCACCGCAGAGGCATGCAACCTGCGTGACAACTACCAACGTTTTTTGGCAGAGGGGTATCAAGTTTATGGCGTGAGCAAGGACAGCCAAAAGTCCCACCAGAATTTCATCGCCAAATACGAACTGCCATTCCCATTGCTCTCAGACCCAACCACCGAGATGCTACAAGCATTCGGCGCATGGGGCGAAAAGAAAATGTGCGGCAAGACTTGTGTTGGCACACTGCGCAAGACCTTCGTTTTTAACGAAGAGGGCGTACTGGTACAACTCATCGAGAAGGTGGACACCAAAAACCACGCCGCTCAACTGCTGGAGAAATAATTCCTATCTATTACGCACTATTCACGCACAACAGACAGACAATACACGCACAATATACGCACTATTCCTATCCCTTCCGTGGCGGAGCAGTGCCCCATACATCAAAAAAAATCGTTCCCTTGATCAAGAGAACGATTTTTTGTTTTCATTGTAACTTACGAACAATAATGCCTTCCAATTGATAGTAAGAAGTATACCAACCTGATAACATTATTGCTTTTTTCTCAAATGGTTTAAGGACAAAATTCAACATATCATGTTCTGCATTTTTTGAATAATAATATTGCAACAGAACAGTTACAGTACTATTATTGTAATTTTCCGCATGTAAATATACATGCTCACCTACCCCTGTCAAATCACCTTCTTTGAATTCTGTCATAACACCGCCGATATCTTCGGTAGAACAAATGCCATTTATTCTAAACGCACAATCTTCTTTCTGAGAATTGGAATTTCCTTGCTCACTATTAACTTGAATAATATTTTGTCCAAAACAGGACATTGCAATCGCAACAAATGTCATAACAATAATATACTTTTTCATATCTTTTTATAATTTATTTCATTCCCTACTCACTTTCGGCCTTTCGATTACTCCGTTGTACCTTTTGTCAGCACGGCTGGAAATACGCACATAAAAAAACACGGTACTTTTCACTATTCATCTTCAAGGTGTTTGGCGTAACCTACCGATAGAATAATCAAAAGCCCGTGCGTAAACACGAGCATTTCGCTATATTCCTATCGGTTTCTTTCAGTCGCCAAACTTTAGAGGATAGAATTAAGCAAAAATGCTTTTTCTTTATTTCACGATGTGCGTATCAACTACACACTAATGTTTCATAGGCAATTTATTTTCAAATTATGTATTAAGCATATTATTTTCAACATGGCAAGGCGCAATGTTGGCGCCGCGCAGAAGTTGTCTAAGTTGTCTTAATATTTCACCTATCAAATACCTAAGCTCGCCTTGATTGCAGGCACTTTTGCCTCCGCATCTGCCACAGCTTTTTCGTAGTCTGCTGGAGTTGGCATCTGAGCAGGGATCTCGAAGTAGAACTTAATCTTTGGCTCAGTACCACTTGGACGGACAGAAATCTTCATGCCACCTTCGGTGAAGTATTGGAGCACATTACTGGTGGCATTGAGTGCCATCACGATAGGTGTCTCTACCCACTCGCCATTCACCAATTCACGTTGAACGAGGGTCTTGAAGTCTTTAGACTTAACCACTTTCTCGCCAGCGATCTCCACAGGAGGATTTTGGCGGTAGTTCACCATCATGGCTTGAATCTCCTCTGCACCCGACTTACCAGGGCGAACGACATTGATAGTAGTCTCACGTTGGAAACCGTACTCCATATACATATTAAGGAGATAATCGTAGAGGGTCATACCGTTATCCTTAGCGTAAGCTGCAATCTCGCAAATCAAGCAGATAGCAGAAGGAGAACATTTATCGCGCACGCCATCAAAAGCCAAGAAGCCAAAGCTCTCCTCGCCACCGCCAATATATTTGCGTGTGCCTTCCCACTCGCGGATACGGTTGGCAATCCACTTAAAGCCTGTATATTCATCGGTCAAAGTCACGCCTTGTGCGTCCGCTATTTTGCGGATTAACTCGCTGGTAACGATAGTCTTAACGAGGTAGTGCTCAGGGCGAAGTTTGCCGAGTTTCTTCATATTGTTAATGATGTAATAGCAGTACATCATACAGGTTTGATTACCATTGATAATGGTCCACTCACCCTTATCGTTGCGACATACAATAGCCAAACGGTCAGCATCTGGGTCAGAAGCGATCACCAAATCAGCATTGAGTTCAGTACCGAGATTCATACCCATAGTCATAGCCTCCACATTCTCTGGATTAGGACTTTGCACGGTAGAGAAATTGCCATCAATAACCATTTGCTCAGGTACTACGTGAATATTCTCGAAACCCCAAGAGCGCAAGCACATTGGGATAATTTGACGACCTGCACCATGGAGAGGGGTATAAACGATATTGAGGTCTTTTTGGCGTAAGATACTCTCTTGATCAATCATAACGGTCTTAACCGCTTGCATATAATCGTAGTCCATCTCGCCACCGATAATCTCAATAAGGTGCTCATTGCCAGACATCTTCACATCTGCCATAGTTACTTTGTTCACCTCATCGATGATACCTTGATCGTGTGGTTGAAGTACTTGACTTCCGTCCTCCCAATATGCTTTGTAACCATTATACTCTTTTGGGTTGTGACTTGCTGTTACGTTCACACCACCTTGTGCTGACAAGTGGCGAATAGCGAAACTAACCTCTGGTGTTGGGCGCAAGCTCTCGAAGAGATACACTTTAATACCATTTGCAGCAAATACTTTTGCTACTGTTTCTGCAAACAAACGACCGTTGTTTCGGCAGTCATGACCTACTACAACGCTCACGGTGTCACCTTTCAGAGTCTCGAATCCACCTTCTTTTTGCACTTTTAACATATAGTTGGCATAACCTTGTGTAGCTTGTGCCACCACATATTGATTCATACGGTTGGTACCAGGACCCATGATGCCACGCAATCCACCTGTACCAAACTCCAAGGTACGATAGAAGCTATCAATAAGTTCGGTCTTATCCTCCGCCTCAATCATTGCTTTCACTGCCTCTTGTGTCTCCACATCATAAGGCGCTTTGGTCCATTGCTCAGCAACTGCCAATACTTTTTCCAATTCTTCGTTTTTCATTGTTGTATTTCTTTAAATTATTATCTCTTATCTCCCATAGCCAATAACCAATAAGCCCATAACCAATAGCCAATAGCCAATGGCCCATCACCTATTGCCTACTTTATCGCCTACAAAGGTACTACTTTTTTTTCAATTACGCAAAAAGAAATACATTTTATGATATATTTTTCTCTGTAAAATATATTTTCACTTGCAAATATCCCGAAAAAGCAGTACTTTTGTGCTTTAATTTGAAATTATTCCTCATCCATGCAGAGTGTTACTGTCAATAATCTCATCTTTGATGAGTATTTATCCCAACAAGAGATTGCCACAATCGTATCCGAAGTGGCAGAACGCATCAACACTGACTATGCAGGTCGCGAACCACTTTTCATCTGCGTCCTGAATGGTGCATTTGTATATGCTTCCGATCTGTTTAAACACATTACCTTACCTGCTGAAATCACTTTCGTTCGCCTCAAGTCCTACGAAGGTACAGCTACAACAGGCAAAGTAAACATGTTGATTCCGCTGCAAACTTCTATCAAAGGTCGAGACGTTATTGTCATCGAAGATATTGTGGATACAGGTCTAACCATGCATGGTTTTATCCAACAACTCAAAGACGAAGGTGCAGCATCAGTCGAACTAACTTCCTTCCTTTTCAAACCCGACTCGCTGCAATTCCCAGACGCTACGCCTAAATACATTGGCAAATCTATCCCTACCAAATTTGTTTTAGGTTATGGATTGGACTTCGACGAGAAAGGGCGTAACCTTCCATCTCTCTACACTTTGAGAAAATAGTCTCTATTTTGCTCATTAGGAACTACAAAAAGGAGTAATTTGAGGTTATTTTGCATTTTTTTGCCAAAATATTTGGTCATGTCAAAAAAAAGCAGTACCTTTGCACTCGCTTTTGAAAAGCAATGGTCCGTTAGCTCAACTGAATAGAGTACCACACTACGGATGTGGGGGTTGCAGGTTTGAATCCTGCACGGATCACAGAAGAAGACCGCTAATAGCGGTCTTCTTTGTTATTTATACTATTTCCATCTTGCACTACCTTATACAACCCCACACCATCCTACACTACTCTATACAACCCTATCCTACACTATGCCGAACAATATAATACGGTATGTCTAATGCTTGAATCTCACGCTCATACCAATCAAATAGGTACTCGCGTATATTAGGGTTCTCGCGCACGGGGTCAGGTTCCCACTCCAAATCGGGATAACAAAGCAGGTACACGTCCATTGGGTATTTGTGCAACGCATCTTCCACAAACGGAGGGCACTCGCCATACTTGTGCTCCAACCACACTTTTGTGATAATCAGCTCCGTATCAAAAAACGCCACTCCCTCTTGCTGAGACAGTTCACGCAGTTGATCTACCTGATATTCTGCTATGCGCAACACATCTTCGCGCGTGTACGCGTATGCGCTCTCGCGCTCACGCGCACGCTCCTCTAAATATACGCGCGCGTGCTCAGCCACAAACAGTCCATCATAGCGAGATGCCAAATACTGTGCCAACGTACTCTTACCCGTGGACTCGGGACCGATGATGCCAACCTTAAACATTTTGGTTTATAGTGTAAAGTATAAGGTGTAAAGGCGAGAGGTTATCTCGTCAGCATCAACTTGATATTGATACCAAAGTTATCCGCCTTGATTGGGTATGACGAGGAAATAAGCGGTGTAGTACCTTGGTGATCATAGAAGAGTTGCAGATTAATCTTTTGAGATAGTACATAGTCTGCACTAATCTTAATACCAAACACTCTATTTCCAGAACTTGCCTGCGTAATACCTTCTTCCACCTTGCGTAATAGAGTCTTGATATCCTTGTAACTAACATCCACATTCAGTTTCAAGTCGTTGCTAACTTTCTTTTGGCTATCTCCAGACTTAGCAATAAAACTCAAGTCTTTGATTGTATATCCCGCACCCACGACAAACTCATTGGTATGACCCTCGCTGATCTGTACAGAGTTGATGTTGAGCGACACATTGCGTTGCTTGCGATATTCCACCTTGGCAGAGAGCGAGTTCTTCATTGTCATATTTACACCAATCAAAGGAGAGAAACTCTCAGACAAAGTAACCGACGAAATATCGTATGCTGAAGATGGTATAGGATTCTCCGTTTCCACATCACGTACAAATCCGATGTGCTTGTTGTTCAGTTCGCCAGCTGGTGTCCATGTCGAATAGCTGGAGTAACTACCGATAGCGTACTTACAGGTATAAGCATGGGTCAGGTTCACCGACTTAAAGTTATCGCGCATCCATGGCAACTTGCCCAGACCATCAAATGTCACAGACCAGTTAGGCAACACCTGCAATAGAGTCATAAACGGATTCAGCTTCACACTATATGGGTCACGTCCCGTGTATGCTGCCAAGAACGCAGGTACCAACACATCGGCAGTATTATTACCCACCGTACCGTACTTGCGATCATATTTCTTTCCACGCAACTCTGTTGGTATAAAGCCTGCATTTGGATAGTTCATACCATCATATTGTTCTTGTACACGATTAGTCATAATATCGCGACTGCGAAGGAACTGATCAAACACTTCGGATGCAAAGTTCTCGTCCACCGAACCAATCTTTTGGAAGGCAGTACCTATCGCCACTTGCGTAATATTGAACGATCCTGTCATGTTCTCCTGCAATTGGTCAAACGAGTAAATAATGGATGAGGACTCTGCTGCATAACGCTTACCGTTCACTTGAATCTTGAAGCCTGGGAATGGTTCCAAGGTTACCTTCACGTCAAAGTCGTTGGTATTCGTGCGGGATGCAGGTTGCACCACGGTCGTATCGCCAGAGAGCCAACCATTATTCTTAGCTTTTTCCACAAAACCATCATCGAAGAATCCGAACGCGAAGTCAAATCCAGGGGCGTACAAGTCATTGTACTTATTCTGTCCCATGAATCCTGCCTGTGGAGCGAAGCCAGGCAAGGTGAGCGAATTGGTATTGCGGTAGGTCACTTGCACCTTACGCAACATCGTACCAAAGTATGCTGCCATATCCATCGCTTTTTCTGCTGCACTACGCTGATTTTGATCTGTGGTTTTGACTGTCAATTGCACATTCTCTACATTGTTTTTCGATACAACAGTCACTTGCGAAGAGGTAGTGGATTGCACTTTCACTTTCACTGGTTTGCCACTTTCTGTTGTGGCAATTACCTCCACATTCTCACTACCCAAGCGGTGATTAATCTCTTTAGGTTCGCCAGCCACCAATGTAACAACCTCATCGTAGCTCTTTGAACGGAATGGACGACGACGTGCACGTTGGTTGAAGCGTTGGCTCATTTGCTTCCAGTATTTGGACTTGCCATAAAGTGTCTCGAAGTTCAATCCTCCATCTACTTGCCAAGCTCGTGTACTACTTACAACATTACCTAAGTTAGCTGTCTCTTGTGCGGAAGACTGCACAGTACGGTTCCAGTTGTAGGTTGCATTATACGAACCATTGGCTGTCAGAGCCTCTAAGTAAGGGATACGATTGAATGGCACATTCCACGAAGCGGAGAACAGTTGTTGATACGTATAAGGATTTCCCCATGTAGCCAAACTACGTTGGATAGTATCTTTCCATGCTTCATAATAATCATTGGTGAAAGCATAATCACGAATAATCTCTGGTGTGTAGTATCCTTCATCTACAGTTGAGTTCATCGCGGTTTGGAATGTAAACTTCATGTTCTTCGTCAAGTCATACTTAAAGTCGAAATTGCGGTCCCATGTAAAGTCTTTGGAGAATGTCAAATCCATATCCACTGCACCAGTAGCTTCCACGCTGAAATCGCGCATCTTCATGTGCGTATAGGTACGGTGCATGGTGGTATTGAATGCCCATGACTGAGGTAAGTAGTAGAAGTTCATCTCCTTGAGGAACTTCACCTTGTCCACACCCTTCACATTCTTAAATGGCTCCCATGGCTTCGGATTGAAACTATACGAATAGTTGAACGAGCCCTTCTGGTCAGTCACCACATCCTGCTCTATCTCTGGCGTATGTTGGTTTTGCTTGTTATAACTTGCTGATACGGAGAAGTTAGCTGGGTCATAGAACATATTGCGCTTCTTAGAGTGGATATCCACTTTCATGTTCGTTACCGAGAAGCTAGTAGCCTCTTGTACCGTATTCGCCATCTCCGTGATAGAGTCTCGTTCCTCTTTGGTTTCGTAGGTCTCCAAACTCTCTGATAGTTTAATATCAGTGTCTAATGGGTCGTAGTTGGGTGACAGAGTCTCGTTGGTATAAGAAACATACAACGGGATTTGCAGTTTTGCTTTCTCTGGGAACAGACGACCTGCCTCTAATGCGGCACTCACCGACAACTGATACATATTCTCCATATTGCGGTCAAGTACATTCGACTCTATGCTTCCGTACCCTGCTGTCTCCAATCGTCCTGCTACGTTCACTTGAGCAATATCGCTCATGCTCAGTGCTGCATTCGCCATTGCTGCCACACCGCCTTGTTCATTGAACTGACTGAGACGCAACTCATTGACCCATACTTCACCGCTCACCTCATGGTTGCTATTATTGCGCACACCAATCATGATGGCTTGCACATCTTCTAGCGTAGGGTTACCCAAAATGGTAATCTTATTATCCAATTTTTCTGGGTCATACACCACATACGGTATCGTATTACCGACGTTGGCATTGCCCGCACGCTTTGCTTTATTGCGAGCCATCTTCGCATCCGTGAAGACACTCAGTGGAAAATCAAAGGTATTCTTCTCCAACCACACTTTCAGTCGGTCTTCGGCACTATCGTCGTTATAGAAACCTTCTGGTGTCAGAGCCAATGGTATTTCGTACTCATAATAGTTGTTCTTGAGGTCAGAACCCAAACGGATAAAACAGGTCAGATCATTATCCTGAATAGGTTCGAAATCCGGCATACACTCTGCGTGTACAAACATCTGCAAGCGTTTGTATTGTCGCATGTCGTACGTCACATTCTTATACACCGCACGCGCGTCTTTAATAGGCAGATAGTTCAACTTCAGTACCATAGCCTGCTCGTTTTGGGCTATTAGTTGCGCTTGTCCTGGGTCAGTCTGACGTGATATACCAGGAGGCAACACATAGTTCACAGGGGTACGGTTAGAGTTTTCCTCTATGTTCACTGCCTGCACATCCAATGTACCTGCTGACGTATATGGGTTGATTATATTGAACTGATTATTCGCCACATCCTGATACAGACCTTTGGTATAGTTGCGCCACTCGCCACGAACCAAGTCAAACGAAGCAAAACGGATATGCGTTTCTTGCTTGAAGTTAGTCATGAAGATACGTGCAAAACGTATGGACTTGAAGTTACGGATATTACCCACTTTCTGCATAGTCGCGCTATCGCCTTTCAATGGAATCTTGAATTGATACCACTTCACAGGCACCACCTCATCGTTACGCAACTTCACATTCGTTTCCATGATACTGGCAATGTGTTGTTGTCCTACGCGTTGCATGTCTTGTGGACGCAACGAGATACGGTAACGATAGAAGCGCTCGCCATCGTTGAGTGTATTATCGTTGTTAATATCCTCAATATCAGGGTACAAAGATGAAGCAGAACCATATCGTTCATTCTCTTGTGCCTCAGGCGAGTTGCCTTCGGTACCATTGTAACGCTTATAGCGAAGCAGGATAGGCGTTTCTTCCGCATCATAATCATCGCCACGGTAGTAGTGATAGTTATCACCTGCAGGGTCATTTCGTGGTGAGAACTCATCTTCTGCCCACATATCCCACACAATCGCATCCACTTTCGTCTGCAAAGCCGTTAGATAGTCCGCATAAGGATTGGCACCATTGTAGAATAAGTACATCGGATTGCTTTCCTGTTCAGTGGACAAGCCATCCAATCCCACGTCTTGTTTTGCGCGAGCACCTGCCTCATTGGCAAAAGCAACTACGGTGCTGGTGGTACGTGGAGCAAGTCCCCATACGGTGCTTTCTACTTGGGTGGCTTCTGCATCGTTCAATGGCAATCCATGCTCAAAACTCTTCTTACCATCGCGCAAAATATCCTCGCTAATATCACCTAAGTCTATGTATAAGTCACCACCTTCGTAGCCCGCATCGGGGTTCGTCAGGAACGGATCCATCAACCAGAACTCTATGTACTCGATATTGGCTTTCTCAAAGTCGGTATTATCCAACTTGCGCATGATACCACCCCAACGCGAAGTTGGGTTCGTCAGTTTACCGTCTCTTCCTATCTCATCGGCAGAGATGTTGTATGGACCACGCTCATCAGGATAATAACTCAGGTTCAGCACAGGCAAACGGGTATCGGCATTTGCCATTACTTGTTTGTTAGGATATACCTCTTGTTCATATACGGTACGTGTACGGTGGTCGCACATGAGGTTCACATCATCCTTGATGTGCTTAGGTGTATTGCTACTTGGTTTGCCAAAGATAGGATCAACCGTGTACCACGCCAATAACGCACGATTCCTGTTATAACTAATATCGTTACTATGGTCATGTTCTGGGAACTTATCCGCATTAGGCGTTGAAGCCAATCGCCAATAACTAGGGTAATGAATGTCTATATTGGTCTTAGTCGCCTCAAAGTCATCAATATACGCCGTACCTACTTGTCCCACTTCTTTGGTGTGACCTGGAATAAGGTGTGCAAACTCTGCATTGATTTGGAAGGTCGAAGGAGCAGTAGCATTAATCCATGGTACTTTGTCTATGAACAGGGTCAGCCATTGCATTTCCGTTTTCCAATGGGTATTCACGCCCCATATTGTGTTGGCAAGAGGCTCACTACCTGTATTCACTTTCGTGGTGATTGGGCGTTCATTTAGATGCATAATTGTACCGCCAATTGTGAAATCCTTATTAAACTCATATTGCAAATTCGCACCGAATAGCGATTTACGTTGCATAGAGAACAAGGCTTGGTTTTCCAGTTTCACATCCACGTTCGTTCCTGACTCCAAGATAGACTGATTAAGTATCGTCACGGTTCCCATGGTGTAGTCCACGGTGTAATCCACGTTCTCTATCAATGTCGCGCCACCAGCTGTTACTACCACACTTCCGCGAGGCACATTCATTGCGTTCAGGCGAATCTCGTTGCCCGACGAGCCTTTGTACTTACCGACCAATGCAAACTTATTCTTCTCGGTATATTCTTGTGCACTCACCAAGGTAGAGTCGTAGAGTTCTTGGAACACATATTTCTCTGCCAAGCGTGCATCGCCTATCTCTTTTGCCAAGTGACTACCAAATGGCTCTAGTACAGGGAAGATGATTCGTCCAGAAGATGACAATGCAGTATATCCCTCCACGTAGTCAAATCGTCCATCTGGCGAAGCATTGTTGCGCGAATCCAAACGATCAAGCCCCATCACGCGAATCAACTGCTTACCTTTTATAGCACCTTCCATCAGGTATTGTACATCTGTACCCACCGAGTCGTTGCGGTATTGCACGTACAACTCAAACTTATCGCTACTCATCTGGCTCGCACCTATGGAGTAGATATTCTTCATCATCAGGTCCCACGTACCTTTGTTCTTAGCGATAGGCGCATTGTTGCTACTCTTGAGCATCTTCAGCAGCAAGGCGTTAGGTGCTTTCAGCGATTCACCTGCATCGGTTGAGAACTCACCCACTTGATACACTTGTCCTGCGTATGTATATTCGTATGCTACCGCCAGCACCTCATCTTGGTTCAGTGCCGATTTCAGCGAGATATATCCCAGCGCAGCGTTTAATGTGTACTCGCTGCTACTGAGCAGGCGTGCCGACTCTATTTTCTCATAATCTTCGCCAACCTCCATGCCCGACATTGCTTGCATGACGCTACTCACTTGTTGAATATCTCGTACTGCGGGATATGTTTGTGTCAATGTCTCGTAGAGGGTATTGGCTTTGTTGTAGGGGGTACGTGCACCTGTCGCGGTCCATTGTGCATCTTGGATATGTGCAGGATCATACTCACCTAAGTCCGTCAAGGCTACTATATTGCGTGCCTCATCGTAGTTCGCCCGCTTATTTGTCACCCACACCTCAATGCGGTTAATCGTTACGCCACTCGCTATGTATGGCAACGCTTTCATCGCCTGCTCATAGTTATTGCGGAAATAATAACTTAGAAAGAAGTGACGGTTCTCATCATAACTATCTATCGCAACTTCAAAGTTTGTTGTCTGCGCACCGCCTTTGCTGCTGACGGTCTGGCTTTCTGAGTTCTGTTGCGACATCAGGGCTTGTACGCGCAACTTGCCAAACTTCATGTCTGCTTTTATACCAAACAACGCACTACTACCGCGTATCAAACTATTGTTCAGCGTCATGGATACATTACCTGCCTCCAAGGATTGGATAATATCATCCTCCTGCCCTTTGAAGTTAAGTTTCAGGTTCTGTTGGTCAAAGCTGAACGAGGCCTCCGTGTTGTAACTCATGTTGAAGTTCAACTTATCGCCTACTTTTCCGTTCACGCTCAGCTGAATCTTCTCGTCGAAGTCAAAGATATTATTGTTTCTCGAACGTTGTGTCAGCGCAGGATTGTCCACGAACTGGTGTTTGAAACCAAACATCAACTCAGCCGAACCTTGCAACTTCACTTGCACACCACCAGGCCCAAAGATTTTGTCCGCAGGACCGATATTGAATTTCATATCGGTAATATCGAACTTGCTCTCATTATCGTGTTCTACTTCGCTGATTTTCCCTTGCCAGAATTTCCCCATCTCTTGTTTTTCGGAGTAGGTGCGGTACTCCTCTGCGGTCATCATATAGGGGGTAGCTATATCCACATCACCCATGCGAGTACGGAGCACATAACCTCCCGTCAAGGGGTCATATTCTATGGTTGTATTTATATTCTCGGGGTCTAGCAGATCCAGACTACTGGGTACGCGACTAAGTTCGTCGTAGTTATTTACGCCTATACCCTTCACCTGCATAGGTGCCATAATGGCAGTATCTACTACCATTCCCAACGTATCTTCTTGTGCAATTGCCAATAACCCATTGCCAATCGCCAATAATATTACAATCAGTTTTTTCACTATATCTTTCCTTTACACTTTACACTAAATTACAACATCTTCAACGCTTGCTTTATCACTTTTTCCACGCTTGCGTTTGGTTCTTCTTTGAGAATCTTGTCCACCACTTTTCCGCTTGCAGCAGCAGCAAAGCCCAGCATCGTCAGTGCGCTGACGGCTTCTTGTTTCACTTCGCTACACAACTCTGCACCGCTTTGAACAGCAGCATCTGCTGCGCTGAACGAGCCTGAACCGCTTTGGGTGTCTGCGCCCAAATCGACCTTCAACACCTTATCTTTCAGATCTACGATAATGCGTTGTGCGGTTTTTGGTCCTAATCCTTTCACTTGTGAGAGGGCGCGCGCGTTGCCTGTGGCTATTATTTGTCTTATCTCTGCTGCGGTGTAAGCTGACATGATCATACGTGCGGTGTTTGCACCGATACCGCTGACGGTCATCAGCATGAGAAAGAGTTCACGCTCACCGCGTGTAAAGAAGCCGAACAGGTCATGTGTATCTTCACGAATAATTTCTGTCACGAATAGTTTTGTTTCGGTATTTTCTTTGCCTACGAGTGCCGAGTAACTTGGCAAAGCGATGTTGATAGCGTACCCCACTCCGGCAGCTTCAATCACTGCGTATGTAGGTGTCAAATCCGCTAAATTTCCTTTTATATATTCAATCATAATAGAGTTTTAAGCTATTCTTGCGATATCGTTTTTCATTTCCTCACACACATACGCGACCGCGCACGCATGGAAAAAGCGTGCAAAGGTACTAAAAAATTCTTATATACGCAAGAAAAATCGCCAATTGAGGCGATTTTTCTGTTTGGTCATTGAATGAACGACGTATTTTACGGTATTACTAAAAATCGTTCATAGCTTCGCAACCCTCTTTATCATCAGCAGGAGTGCGATCATAAGTAATGACGGCCTTATTACCACTTGTCTTATACAGTTCTTGCAGCACGAGGACAAGATTCGCTTCGGTGTCCCAAGAATACATTGTACCATTCAACACACCTGCGTTTTCTACTGTAAACTTCCAGCAGGTATATTCGGTGTTGTCTAACTTGGTAGCATCAAGACTCATGATGTCAGCACCTTTTTTCTCGCAACTTGTCAATGCAAGAGCTGCCACTGCAAAGATTGCAAATAAAATCTTTTTCATTTGTTAAATTTTAAATAGGTTGATATTGTATTGTTTTTATTCCTTAGTTGCTCACTTTACCAAATCAACGGCAAAGGTAGTGAATTTTTGTGAGATATGCAAGAAAATTGCCTCGAAAGGAGATTTTATACGTATAGAAAGACTATTTTTCATTAAAAAACAATGCATTACGCTACCCTGCGCGGATCTGTCATTGCACAGCTAAAATCAAATAATTGAGCCTCATTTCTTAAAAATCCTTGATTTTTCTTGCATATATGCAAAAAAAAACGTACCTTTGCACGTTTAAACACCCAAGTAGGGTTTAACGATTATAATTATGGCTAAAACAGATATTTCCACATTAGGCGAGTTTGGACTCATCAAGCACCTGACCAAAGACATTCAATACGTACAAGAATCCACCCAAAAGGGCATCGGAGACGATGCCGCTGTCCTCTATTTTGGCAGCAAACGCACACTCGTCACTACTGACCTCTTGCTCGAAGGCATACACTTCAATCTTGAATACGTACCCCTCAAACACCTAGGGTACAAAGCAGCTATCGTGAACTTTTCCGACATCTACGCGATGAATGCTACCCCTACACAAATCACCGTATCTCTAGGCGTAAGCAAACGTTTCTCGATAGAAGACCTTGAAGAACTATATAGCGGTATCCGCCTTGCTTGCGAACGCTACGGTGTGGATCTCGTAGGTGGCGACACTTCTGCTTCTATGACAGGTTTGACAATCTCCATTACCTGCCTCGGTACAGCATACGAATCCGACATCGTCTATCGCAATGGCGCAAAAGTGAATGATCTTATCTGTATCACTGGCAATCTTGGTTCAGCGTATATGGGTCTGCAACTTCTCGAACGCGAGCGCATCGTCATGAACGCCAATGAGAACGCTACCCCTGCTTTTGAAGGTCGCGAGTATCTGCTCGAACGCCAACTCAAACCAGAAGCACGCCGCGACATCATTAAACAGTTGCATGAGGCAGGTATCAAGCCAACTGCTATGATGGATATCTCCGACGGGCTCAGTAGTGAACTCATGCACATCTGTACACAGTCTAATGTTGGTTGCTCGGTATATGAAGATAAACTGCCTATTGATTATCAGGCCGCAGCACTCGCTGAGGAGATGAACCTCAATATCGTGACTTGCGCCCTCAATGGTGGCGAAGACTACGAACTATTGTTCACCTGTTCATTGGACGACTACGAGAAACTCATCCCACTAGAGGATGTTTATCTCATCGGTCATATAACCAAAGCCGAACATGGAATCAATCTCATTGGCCGAAACGGCGAAGAGATCTCCCTCCAAGCCCAAGGCTGGAACGCTTTTAATAAATAATAAGAAGACAACACAAACAACAATTCCGCTTCGCCAACACTGCTCAGCGGCACGAATTATAAACAAATTATATCCTTGGCAAGGCGCAATGTTGGCGCCGCGCAGAAGTTGTCTAAGTAGTCTTTAATTAACATACACCATGCACATCGTCCTACTCGGCACAGCATATCCCTTCCGCGGTGGTCTTGCCACCTTCAACGAGCGCCTCGCGCGCCAACTCCAAGCGGAAGGACACACGGTGGAGCTTATCACTTTCACCCTGCAATATCCGTCTTTCCTTTTCCCGGGCAAGACGCAATACTCCAACGAACAACAGCCTGCCGACCTACATATCACGCAGCAAGTCCATTCCTGCAACCCTCTCAATTGGTGGAAAGTTGGCAATAAGATTCGCCGTATGCAGCCCGACTTGCTCATCTCTTGCTACTGGATGGCGTTCTTCGCGCCATGCTACGGCATCATTCAGCGTATCGCTAAACGCAATGGCAAAACACATTGTATCGCTTTGGTACACAATATGATACCACACGAACCAAACATTCTCGACAAACTGCTTGCCCCATTCTATGTGCGCAATACCGACGGTTTTGTGGCATTGTCCGAGAGTGTGGTGAGAGATATTGATTCGCTTGACAAACACGTCAAACCAAAAACATCATATCCCCACCCTATCTATGACCACTATGGTGCACAGATGGAGAAAAACGAGGCATGCCAAGCACTCCAACTTGACCCCGAGAAGCAGTACATGCTCTTCTTCGGCCTCGTGCGGGCATATAAGGGGCTTGATCTTTTGCTGGATGCTTTTGCCAAAGTCAAAGACCAACTGCCAGACTTGCGACTGATAGTGGCAGGAGAGTTCTACGAGGACGAAGAAAAATACCGTGCACAATTATACTTTAATCAGTTGAACGACAAGGTGATAATCCACAACGACTTTATCGCAGATGCCGACTTGTGCAAGTATTTTGGTGCTGCTGATTTGATTGTGCAACCTTATAAATCGGCCACACAGAGCGGCGTGACACAAGTGGCATTCCACTTCGAAAAACCGATGCTCGTGACCAATGTAGGAGGATTAGGCGAGATTGTCCACGACCATAAGATGGGATATGCAGTCGAACCCAATGCTGATGCTATCGCCGAGGCCATCACCGACTACTACACTAACAATCGACAAGCCGACTATACAGAGTACCTTATCCAACAAAAAGACAACTACTCATGGTCTGGCATGGCAAATGCTTTTTACACCATTCACAAACAAATAATGTAAAACCATAAAAGCGAAGCCACTAACGCTTCTGCCATAAACGCAAAGCTAACAACGTGAGCGTAGCAAACTATAATAATATGGAAAAACTAAAAAACATAAAACTTTTCTTAACCGACGTGGACGGTTGTATGACCGACGGCGGTATGTATTATGCCGAAAGTGGTGACGAGTTCAAACGTTTCTGCGTGTATGACGGCATGGGCATTGTACTCTTGCGCAAAGCGGGTATCCCTTGCGGTATCCTCACCAGCGAGAACACTGCCATTGGCTTGAAACGCGGTCAGAAACTCGGTTTGGAATATATATACACAGGTGTAGGTCGTGTGTGCAACGGCATGAAAATGACCAAACTCGATGCTGCGAACGAGATTTGCAACGAATTGGGCATTTCGTTGGAGAATGTATGCTTTGTGGGCGATGATGTCAACGACCTTGATCTCTTGCAGCACGTAGGTATAGCAGCTTGCCCTGCCAATGCGGTAGAAGTGGTGAAAGCTGTTCCTGGTATCATCCACCTCACCAAACATGGTGGAGATGGTGCCATTCGCGAACTCTGCGAAATGATACTCACCGCAAAAAACAATTCATAATTCAAAATTCAAAATTCAAAATTGACTAACATCGCCGTCATATTAGCAGGAGGAATAGGAGCACGTGTTGGGGGCAATACCCCCAAACAACTGCTTCCCCTCGCTGATGGTCGTTCTGTTTTGGAGCATGCTGTGAGTGCCTTTGAGCAATCACCTCATATTGATGAGATTTGTATTGTCATGCACCCTGACTATATTGCCTATGCCGAGCAAATGCTTTTGGCTAATGCATGGCAGAAAGTACGCCAGATTATTCTAGGCGGTAAAGAACGTTGGGAATCGAGCGTAAATGCTATTAGGCTATTAGGCGATAAGGCGATAAGGCGAGAGGCGAAGGGCGAGGAAGTGAACCTGCTACTTCACGATGCTGCACGTCCGTTTGTTAGTCAGGAGATTATCGATTGTGTATGCGAGGCACTTGAGCAGCATGAGGCGGTAACGGTAGCTATACCCTCTACCGACACCGTTTATGAGATGGCGGATGGCAAAGTGGCACGTATTCCGCAGCGTTCTACGATTATGCGCGCACAAACGCCACAAGCTTTCCGCTTGCCATTGATAGCAGAGGCATACACCAAGGCGCTTGGAGCAGACATTTGCGATAAAGAGGCATGCGCTGCATGCCACTTGCCTGCCACAGACGATTGTGGTATCGTGCATGAGCACATGCCTGATGTACCAATCTACATCGTTGAAGGCGAAGAACAAAACAAGAAAATAACATTCAAAGAAGATATATAAATGAACAACAAAAACTTCTGTATGAGTTCCTATCTTGCTTTCCGCTATATTGAGCGAGAAGGCATGGATTTTTATCCAGAACTTCATCACGAGAATATACCATTGCCTGATAGCAAAAATTTTACATACGTCCGCACGGCTGCAGAGATAGACGAGGCTATCCAAAAAGTCTTTGACTCTCTCAAAGGAGAGAAACTCGGCATCTGTCTCTCTGGCGGTATGGACTCTGCGATTTTGGCATCTTATATGCCTGGTTGTGATGCCTATACCTTCCGTTTCTTGGGTGGCGAATACCAAAAAGAGGAATTGGCCCGTGCAGAATATTATGCCAAATATTATGGTCTGAATCTGCATTATGTGGATATCGATTGGAACACGGTGCAAAACTGTCTTGAGCCAGTTATGCGCTCCAAGCATGCTCCCGTTCACTCTATTGAACCACAACTCTATCAAGCAGCACTTCAAGCGAAAGCGGATGGTGTAACGCGATTAATCGTAGGCGAAAGTAGTGACCTTATCTTTGGTGGTATGGACCAATTATTATCCAAAGATTGGACAGTAGAGGACTTTGCTAAACGCTATACCTTCCTTGATCCTGCATTAGTACTCAAGCAGCCAGAAGACATGTCCTATCTCTATGAACGTTATCGCCAAGGAGAGAAGATCAACTTCCTTCAATTTATGGACGATGTATTCAGCCGTGAGTCATCTAGTTCCTACTACAATGCTTTCAAGACAGCTGGTATGCCATATACCGACCCATACGCTTTGCTCCGTATGGCAGATGAGTTGGATTTGAATCGTGTGCGCAATGGCGAATCCAAGTACCTCGTGCGTGAATTGATGCAGATTAAGTATCCAGAGATTCCTGTACCGAACAAAGTGCCTATGCCTCGTCCAGTAGATGCGTACTTCCAAGATTGGTGTGGCTCTAAGCGCCCAGAGTTTCGCCGTGATATTGATCTAAGCCAGCTCACTGGTAATCAAAAATGGCAACTTTACTGCCTTGAGCAATTCCTCAATATGTTCGATCCTATCAAGGTTGGTTATACCACAGGTGTGTACGACCTCTTCCATATCGGTCACCTCAATCTGCTTCGCAAAGCCAAAGCGCAATGCGACTATCTCATCGTGGGTGTATCAACAGACGAGTTGGTTAGCTATAAGCACAAACAAGCGGTCATCCCATTTGAGGAACGCAAAGAGATTGTGGCAGCTATCAAATATGTGGATGAGGTGGTAACACAAGAGAATATGAACAAGATGGAAGCTTGGGAGAAATACCATTTTGATGTCATGTTCGTAGGCGATGATTGGAAGGGTACTGACAAATGGAACAAGATTGAGGCAGACCTCAATGCTGCAGGTGCAGAGGTAGTGTATTTCCCTTATACTAAGGGCACATCTAGTACACTCATCAATGAGACATTACACAAACTACGCGGAGAATAATGAAACAGTTTGCCAAGTTCATAGCATACCTCTTGTGTTACATGGTTTATCCATTATCTTACCTCGTTCCCCGAACGAGTAAGATATTGGTTTTTGGTTCGTATAGAGGAGGATTCAATGATAACTCCAAATACCAGTTTATCTACGCTAATGAGCATATCAAAAACCGCAAGCTCGTTTGGGTATCCACTAAAAAGTCCACCGTGAAGCATATCCGTAGCCTTGGTTATACTGCTTACTATGTGGCTTCGATTAAAGGACTATGGTATGCGCTTCGAGCTAAATACTGGTTTGTCAATTCCTATTCATCCGATATTGCATTCTGCCTTGCAGGTAGTGCTAAGATTGTCAATCTTTGGCACGGAGTACCGATGAAAGCTATTGAATTTGGTATCACTAAAGGTGACTTAGCCAAACGCTATGTTGAGCGCGATATCCGCGATACCTTCTATCACCCTGCACCATTCCGACGTCCAGACTACATGGTATCTACTACTGACTTCTTTGATGGAGTATTCTCTCAGTCTTTCCGTATAAACAAAGAGCAATGTATTCAAACGGGTTGTCCGCGTAATATGCTATTGAATAAACCATTAGAAGAGGTTAATCAGTTCATCCAGAAATACGAATCTCAGGCTACCAAGCAGTTGGTAGCACATATTCAAAAGTACGATACAGTGTTGGTATATATGCCTACTTGGCGTGATTCGCAACGCGAATGTTTTGCCAATGGCTTTGATCTCAATGCTCTCAATACTTGCGCTGCTAAGCAAAACGCATGCGTACTGATGAAGCCCCATGCCAATACTATTATTGATAAGTCAATCGAATATAGTAATCTAATCTTCTTAGACGGCAATATGGATATGTATTGCATTTTGCCATACACCCATGTGCTAATCACAGACTATTCATCTATTTTGTATGACTATATCCTCATGCCAGATAAGCATGTCATTCTCTTCCATTATGATTATGAGGAGTATGTGAATAGTCGTGAGTTTATCTTTGACATTCAGGATAATATTGTCGGAAGAAAAGTCTATACTTTTGATCAACTTATCCAAGTGATTTCTACCAACGACTATACGATGGACACAACCGCGCGCCAGAAGATACTGGATAAGTTCTGGGGCGAGACGAGTGGTAAGAATAGTTGTGAATTAGTTTTTAAGAAACTTCAATTATTGGACTAACCGCCCAACAATCCTTTTGTTACATTTCTGCGGAAGAGTACTAGTTTCCATCCTTTCATAGGGTGTCCTTGTAGTGTGTAGATACCTAGCAAAACGAGTGTACCTCCCCATTTGATGCCTTCAGAAAATAGACGTTTAATATATTTACCTTTTGATATGGCGCGCGTGCGCATGCGTTCGCTACGACCAATCTGTAAAGTCAAGCGATTAAAATAGTCTTCCTCCAACTTCGCCTGAGGAATACAGTGGTGGAGTACAGGAGTTGGCAGATAGAGCACTTTCATACCCAATGCCTTCATCTTATCAAAGATATCTTTCTCCTCCGACGCTAGAAGAGCGCTACCCTTGCGTCCTAGTTCTGTATTAAATAATCCCACCTTGTCAAACACCACTTTCCTATATGCTGCGTTTCCGCCACCAGGATAACGACCATTTGGATACTCTCTTACCTTATCGCCATAATTCATCCACGCGGTCAGCAAGGCCTTGGTATAAGGCGACATCCACTTTGGCTCTTTGGTCTCGTATAATGGTTCGATAGGACCACCTGCGGCCATCGTTTCGGGGTGAGTCGCAAAATGCTCTGCATAAATACGAATATAGTCGGTATCCACCAACGCATCATCATCCACATAGATGATGATATCGCCCTGGGCTTCCTCTATACCCTTGTTACGAGCAGCGGATAGTCCTTGTTCCGTTTCCACCACATAGCGCAACCTAATCTCTGGATGAGTAGCGGCAAACTGTTCACATACGCCTCGCGTATTATCGGTGCAGTTGTTATCCACCAATACAATCTCATAATCCGAAGTTGGATAGTCGTTCTTTGCGATGCTTTCCAACAACGGACCAATATACTTCTCGCGGTTATATGTGCAAATGATTAGGGTAATCATGGTGTATAGTGTAGAGGCTAGATTATTTCTTTTTTCTCCACAAAGGAGAGGTTAAAGCACCTACGCTCAGAAGCAATGCAAGAATAAGAATAGCCATGCATGCTTTATCGGTCTTCAAAGCATGTGGCTCAAAGACCATACGCAGTTGATGTGCGCCCGCTGGGATAACGGCTGCACGCAAAGTGTAATTCACGCGTGCAAGAGGTATCTCTACACTATTGTTGCCATCTCTATCTACCATATACAAGTGCCAATCGTATGGATAATAAATCTCTGAGAAGACTGCCACTTTGTTTTGCTCGGTCATAGCCACATACTCCAAGCAGTTTGGTGCGTATGAAGTCAACTCTATCACATTCTCATCAAATGCCATCAATGGTGTCACCTCGGGTTTAGTAATATCCAATACCTCCGCAAACTTCTTATCAGCCACCGCCTGCTTGTGAAGATCCAATGTACGCAATGCAGCGCACTCTTCATCAGGCGTATCTACCAATATTACCTCGTCCACAAACCAACAATTGCCCATCGCATACGGGTTCATAACGGGTACTTGCTGTCCTCCTTGCAATGGCATGACTGCGTACTTCATATTGAGCATGTTGAGCACAGGGAAATCTTTGCCAGCATTCTCATCAGGTAACATAAATCCTTGCGTACGCATTACCGTTTGCATCAGCGGATTCATCTCGCGAGAGATATGCTCGTCAATCAAGTCTTGATAACGACGCAATTTTGCAGCCGAATAACCACCGATAGATTTCAGACGATAACTTGTGCGTGCATCATTAAAAGTATTTGTTGCCAAATTCAGTACACGATAATACGATTCGTCCTCTAAAATCTGCTCCTCGTATGGCTGAATAGCAAAATATCGTTCAGCATCTTTGGCTTTCACAAAGTTATCATTGCCGAAGAAGCGCTTATTCACTGGAATCATATCGGCGAGCACTAATACCGCCAGAGCACCATAAAAGGCAATTGGCAATAGGCGATTGGCAATAGGTTGGGTATTTTTCCACGCATACCAATATACCAATCCTGCACCAAGTACAATAAATATCAGTGAGCGCCAAGCATCAGCTTTAATCATGGCAACACGCTCATCGTAGATAGCATCTTTGAGCCATGCAGGCACTTGGCTGACCCATTGGCCGTCGTAGCTGCTGGTAACATCTACTGCAGCACCAAACAAAGCAAAGATAAGACACAAACCGCCTGTAATACCTGCTGCGGTAAGTATGCTTATTCTTAACTTATCCCATGCAATTTTCTTCTCTACTACTTGTTGCAACGCCATGATACCGAGTAGTGGCATTGTGATCTCTGCTACCACAAGGATACTCTCTACGGCGCGGAACTTGTTGTACATTGGGAAGTAGTTGAAGAAAAGTTCTGTGAGCCACATCATATTACGTCCCCAAGCTAAAGCAACGGAGAAGATTGTTGCTATCAATAATGCCCATTTGTATGGTCCACTGACAATCATCAAACCTAGTACAAAGAGGAAACAAATAATAGCACCCATATATACAGGACCACTCGTAAATGCTTTTTCGCCACGATAGGTAGGTACTTGCTGACAAAATTGTTCGGCAGAACGTTTTGGTACACCATTCTGTTTCATCGTCTCGCAGAGTTGCGACTTCTCGCCTACATTATATCCGCTTGCTCCACCTTCCCAGTTAGGGATAATGAAAGTCATTGTTTCATCCACACCATAACTCCATGCAGTAGCATAGTCCAAATCCAGACCTGCCTTCTCGCCTTTGGCCTTCTCGCCTCTTAGCTCTGAGTGCCCCCCACGCATGGTCTCTTTGAGGTAGTTTTGGTTCATTTCGAGCCAACTGAGTTTAGTACCTACAATGAGCAACAAACAGAGTGCTACTACGCCAACAGATATACCCAAGTCTTTCCACGCTTTCTCCTTGATATGGATATACAATTCCGCACATGCCATAATACCAATAAGCATGAAGATATAATAGGTCATCTGTGGGTGGAGAGTGATACTCAAAATACCGTATAGCACCATAAGCGGAGCGCCCAACCAATATTGCTTGCGGAAGATAGCATAGAATCCACCTATCACAGGAGCTAGAAAGCCAAGCGCCACAGCTTTGGTGACGTGTCCAGCGGGAATAATCAAAAAGAAATAGGTCGAGAATCCTATCGCAAAACCACCAATGATACTCAGCCATGGATTAACCTTAAAACAACGAAGCATGAGGAAGAATCCGAAGAAGTAGGCAAAGATGATGCCGATGGCTTCCCATCCGCCTTCCATGCCGAGGTGAGCGATCTTTGCCATACCATTGCGTACTTCGCCTGATGGCAAGCTGCCCGTAATTTGATAAGTAGGCATACCGCCAAACATGGAGTTGGTCCACCATGTACGTGTGCCATTCTCTTCATAGAAAGTGCGCGCCTCTTGCGCCGCACCTTTCCAGTTATTCACATCGCCTTGTAAGAGCACTTTGCCCTCCAATACAGGAGCGCAATAAATCATCGCCACTGCCACAAATGCCACAATTGCCACGGCGTATGGCAGAATCTTCTTCCAATCTATTTTCATGTTCATATTGTTTTCGTTTTAGCAATTTTGCGCGCAAAATTACTATTTTTTTTTGACATACGCAAATGTTGAGTAACAATTTGCAAAAATCTACCACTCCAATACTCCAATGCTCGTTCTCGTTTCTATACTATTTTAACTATGCGTATGTCTTTAGATATTAATGAATGTAAATGTTTATCAATATGTTTACTAAGTTCCATTAGCAGTTTATAATCAAATCCTTCGGCATTATAAAAGGTAGTGAGCATAGCCTTGACATCATCATCTAAAACAGATAAGAAGTAATCATACAACTGCGAATTTTGTTGCAAATATTTATCATGTAGCAAAGCAGTTGCTGAACATTCCATCATCTTATATATTGCTTCATAAACTTCTTCTTCGTTATTATAAAGGATGTTCATTTCTTCATCAATAACTAATTCATCCTTATAATATGCAATAAATAAATCACGTTTTGTTTGTATCCTTCTGGCTTGCAGATTCTTCTCCAAATCACTAATGTAATCTTGTATGTTAGCATATGACTTTGTCCGAAACGGATTCTTTTCATTCATAGTCGCTTTGATGGGGGCATAATCACTTTTTAAAATCTTTCCCATATCTTCTTTATTATGAATATCAAGCCCCAAAACATGCGGCTTGGATGCATACTCCCATTGTTCTAAAATATTAATCATATTTTGGTATTTCGTGAATTCTTTTTGACTTTCACAAATAGTTTCTACCAGATAATCAACTGTTGAACTTAAACTATATAATGGATCCTCATCTTTTGAAACGATTTCTGACGGTGATGCCGCAGCCAACATTTTTAATTTTTCTTTAGCTTGACTAATATCTTCTACAAACTCTTGTTGTTCTGATTCCAAATAATATTTGCTTGGAATGTCTTTGTCCACATATAGTGGGTGTCTTGATAAAATTGTACTCATATGCTGTATTTTTTGAAATAGGTATTTTAATTTCTTTGATTGATAAGGTTTACAACTACTTTCACCATTACGTCTTTTTCTTCGGTTTTGCTTTCGGCAATCATCAGCGTTAAGGCGACCAGGGTACTATCTGCAATGCGTTTGCTACCATCGGAGTTGTAAAGTATTTTGTTGTTATTCAAAAACCACAAGAACAATGTGGCAGCGATGCGTTTGTTGCCATCGCTGAATGAGTGGTTTTTCGTTACCAGATATAGCAGCATGGCGGCTTTTTCCTCAACACTGGGATATAACTCATCGCCATCGAAAGTTTGGTAAATCTGCCCTATACTGCTTTTAAAAGAGTCATCTTTCTCATTGCCAAACAATACTGATGCACCAAACTTATCGCGTAAGCGTTGAATTTGCTCCATAGCATTTTCATAAGTAGCATGAAACGAAGCGTTTTTCGTGGTTTGGTCAATGGTTAAACGCTCGTAGTCATAGTTGTCAAGCGTATCAAGGGCATAGGTGTAATCCACTACTACATCAAGAAGATCTTGTGTCTCGATAGTATCTTGCTGCTCACTGTGTTGTAGCGTGCGACTAACAACTTGAACCAATTGGCGCAGCTCGCTAATCTGCTCATGGCGTAAACGTTCGTTGATAGCATATCCTTTGATAAGATACTGCTTTAATACGCGATTTGCCCATTGGCGGAATTGTACACCGCGTTGGCTTTTCACACGATAGCCTACGGAGATGATGACGTCGAGATTGTAAATTGTTGCTTCTGTTTCTTGTATATACCCCTCCCTACGACCATATTTCTTGGGTAGTGCAAATTTTGCACATACCAAGGACTCATCCAATTCTCCTTCCTTAAAGACATTACGGATATGCCTTGAAATAACTGTTCTGTCTTTTTGGAAAAGGTCCGCCATCTGTGCTTGTGTCAGCCACACTGTTTCATTCTCCAAACGTACATCAATCTGCGTTTGATCATCGTCAGCTTGATAAATAATGATTTGATTGTTGTTGTTCATAATTTTGCTTGATTTTTAAATTTCGCTGCAAAATTACTATACCAAACTGCTAAAACTTGTCAGTATCTCAAGAAAAATAAATAAAATGTGTATTTTTTTGTAAGGTTTAGTTCGTATTTCAAAGATCTGTTCTATAATAATGATGCAAAAAGTAGCGGCAAAAGTGGATTTTGTTGCCGCTGATTTGTGTTTTATGGCTTATGAAGTGCGATAAATGCTGACGAAAAAGTTTTTGGGGTATTGCCGCTAGCTCTGCCGCTAGTTTGTGTGGGGACTAATAACTCCCGCGCTGAAGCGCGAGAAATCTTATAAATCTAATTTGCTACGCTACATACCTCGCTTTTAGTTCTCCGAAATAAATTGCCACCGCTCCTTCGTCGAAATGGGCTTGCAAGATGAAACTCGCGTGCGAGTTTGGCTTGCCGCCATTTCTCCTCTCCCCAAAAATCAACAGATTTTCGGGGACCCCGATAGACCTTGCGCGAAACTCGTGCGCTTAATCTTAAGTAAATACCATGCGGAGTGAGACAACAAGAATTATTTATTTTGACAACAACCACAACAACATAATATCAACAACTTGCGCGGCAATCAACATCCTGGCGCGATAAGGAACTTCTACTATATATAGTAATGCCGTATTTTCGGCATTTTGGTAGTTTTGTGCCGAAGATTGGATAGTTTGGTGGAAATGTGAATATATAAAGCAAGCGGTATGTATTGAAAATCAATCACTTCCCGCTTGTGGTATTTTTAGAAAAAAGTTTTCGCGTGCCGAAAGTTGTGCCGAAGAAAGTATTGAAAATAGTAGGCTTCAAGTAAGCTATTTTTCTTCTTCGAATGGTAGTGTTGGCAAAGAGAAATGGTCGAAGTCCGATTCAAAAATGCGGTCTTGGACGATACGATATTTCTCAAACTCTGCTTCGGCATGCTCTTTGGCTTGTTCTGCCGAAACATCTCCTGCATCCGTAAGAATAGGACGCTCGGTCATATCTAGAAACTTATCAATGCGCTTTGCCCAATCTTCCATCGTCATTGGGATATGGCGTTTCGCCATATCTTCAGCAACCTCTAGAAAACCATTGACAATACGTCCCATTGACTCTAGTTCTATTTTTTTAAGGTAATTCTTTGCTACCGTGACATCAGGTTTGAGAATCTTTCCTTTTGGCGCATGCTCCCATGTGGTTAGTCCCATGTGCTCTTTTTCGGCATTTGCACGCTCTAAGATTAGTTGTGCGGCAGTATGTCCGTGTACTGCATAGTGCATTTTGTTTTGCACTTTAGCAAAGAACTCTTGTGTAGTAGGTGCGTTAGGGTTATAATCAATAGCGGTAGCATAAATATCCGTAATCTTCTGATAAAAACGACGTTCAGAAAGGCGGATCTCGCGTATCTCTTCTAATAGATATTCGAAGTAGTCTTCGCTGATAAACGCACCATTCTCCATGCGCTTGCGGTCTATGACATACCCACGTATAGCAAACTGGCGCAGCACAGCTGTACACCATTGACGGAATTGGGTAGCACGACGAGAATTGACACGATAGCCCACAGAGATGATAGCATCTAATTTATAGAAAAGTACAGAGCGAGTAACCTGTCGTTTTCCTTCGGTTTGAACTACCGAAATTTTCTCGGTAGTTGCTTCTTGTTGTAATTCACCTGTCTCGAAGATATTCTTCAAGTGCTGTCCGATATTATCCGAAGAGCAATCAAAAAGTGTAGCCATGGCTTTTTGTGTAGCCCAAATCGTTTCGTCTTTATAAAAGACCTGTACGCCTTGTGCCTTATCTTCTGCTTGGAAAATAAGGAATTCTGCGGTTGAATTGCGTATTTGTAGTGGTTGTGCCATAGGTGATATGGTTTGCGAGTTTACTCCAATTGTTTGCGGTATATGCTATCTAAGGTGTTGCCGTCTTTGTCTTTCCAGACGAGCCAGCCGTTATTGCTGCTGCCGATGCAGAAGTCTGCGGCTGTGCTGGGACTGGAAAAAGTCTTATTTGAGGTTAATATTAGTTGGTCACCACTGGCTTCGGTATATTCTTGCAACAATTTGGCGCGTTTCTCATGCCAACCTAATGAAGGTACGGATGTCTTGGCAATAATACTGCCTTTGAGTACAGTGAAGCCATCGGAGTTATAAAATCCTTGTGCATTGGCTCCACGACCTTTGGTGAAGAAGAGTTGTTCGCATTTAGGTTGTGCGACTTCAAAGATATTGCAGCCTATGAAAGAAGCGAGGAACTTAATATCCTCAAAGAACTCGTCCATTGCATTGCGTTGATACTCTGGCAAGTTGGGGGCTTTGGGTGTTTGTTTGTTATCGCTCAAAAGGAAAGTATTCGCCTTCTTTGCTTCTGCAATGGCTTTATGCTCCAAGTATTGCACATCGGCTTTGGTCATATCTGCATCTTTAGAAACGAAGATAAGGGCTTTTTGCCAAAATGCTTTCTTGCTATCATGATCTTTTACGCGTTCTTTGAAATTCTCTGTCTCGCCAATATATGCTTGTGGCTTCGTGGTATCATCCTCACCAATGAGAACATAAAAAGCAGGCTTTTGTAGTTTTTCTTGTTCGTTGAGATACGACAAATTAGAGCGTGGCACAACAAACATCTGACAAATCTTGTTGCTGATAAACGCATAACGAGTTCCCTTTGGATCTCCGTCAATAAGATATGTAGTTACGGTCTTGCCCATGGTTATGAACGATTATTTTATTATAATTCAGGAGGGAGAAAAAATTGGTCAACATCTTTCCTAAGAAAGATTTGTTCTTCTGGAAAGTTTGGTAATACTGCGGTTAATGATTGTTTAATGCGTTCTGGATGTAAATCTTGAATATAGATTTTTGTATTTGGCTTGATATATTGTAATATTTTTCTGTCTGTTTCTCTATTAAAAAATGGGAATGTATACCCGATAATTACAAGTACATCCGTTCTTTTGATGATATTATTTATACAACTATTAATCTTATCAGAAGGATAATTATCATCAAAAGCAAAAGATAAATGAGTATTATTAGTTTTCCCAGAAACGTATAATTGATAGAGATATATAAACTCTAACAACCAAGTCTCTTGTCTAAGAATACTAAGGCTACCCGTTGTATTATCCTTTATCTGCCACAATTTCTGTTTTATATCCTTCCGTAATTCTATGAGTTTTTCTTGTTCTGCAAAAGTAGCTGTACCATTTATCTTGATAATTTCATAATCCAGATCAAACATGGCATTTTTATATCCTATTATTAGTTCCCCAACTTCATCATATCCAGAATATGCCAACTCAAATTGACTATCATAATTCCATGAAATCACACGAATATTAGGAGGAAAATGCAAATTTGGTTCTAAAATATTAGCAAGAAAAGTATCATATCGGGAATCAATTTGATTTCGCATTTGGACATATATAAAAAACAATGTCAATAGTTGTTCCAAATGCATAAACTCTTTCATTCTTTTTTTTAATACAAGTTTCTTTGCATATGTATCAATGGTTGCGTGTTGCTCACACTGGAAATATAAATATTTGAAACTTTTTAGAAGTTTTTGGCGTGCAGATTCCCAATCAGTTATTGAATTTAAACCAATACAAGTGTCTGTCCATGCTAAATCCGTAGGTATAGGAGTCGTATCTATCAAATAAACAATATCTTTGATACTTTTTGAGATTTCATTGACACATGGCAAACCTTCAAGAATAGTTCCTTCTCTATCGCGTTTGCCAGCGCTTGCGCCTGCTCCTATTAGATATGTTACGTTAGCCATGATTATTACAAATTCCGTATTTCTTCTATGAAATCAAATATTTGTCGAAAGCCTTCAAAATCTACTGCATCAAATGATTTTGCTTGTTCTGCCAATATTGTTTTCGCCTTATTTTTTAGATCATCAGCGATTTTATCTATTGAGAGCCCTCCAAAATGCCCTTCTTTTTCTATTAATGCTTGTTTAAATGCTGCTTGATATTTTTCCGGAGCATAACAATTTTCTATAGTAAAAGCATTGTCCGAAAAATCAGCTTTAATAGGTAATAGAAATGCATAAAAACAACTTGAAGGTTTTCCATCTTTGTATTTTACATGTTTTATCTTTTCATTTTTAACTTCTTTTTCAAAACCACTATTTATATCTCTTTGCCCCGCTGAATCATTATCAAAAATTCCTATAAATTTTCTCTCCCAATTTATTTCGGAACATGATAAACCAATGAGAGTCTCTCGAATATGTTCAGAACTGTTCATCGAAAATATATCAAAATCCAAATCAGGATAATGTGGTTTGAGATGCTTGAATGCCTCTTTTAGGTGGGTTTTATCTGTTTTACCTTCTACGAGTAATGTTATCGGTTTGTTTGATGCGAGAAATGTATTTTGCTCGTGAGCATTCCACATACCATTGGTAATTTGACTGATAAGTTTTGCTTTATCTTTGCCAATAGAAATTGTATATCCCTCTTTATTAGTCCCGAGTCCTTCTAAATGGGTGTCTTCAAAACACATTGCTAATGTTGGCGAATGTGTGGTAATAATATTTTCTCGATTATTGTATAAAGATATTATCTCTTTTAGTTCTGCCTTTCTATTGATATGTATATGAGCATCAGGTTCGTCAAATAATATTAACGAATTCTCTGTACTAATAAATTCAAGAATTGTTTTGATGAGTAAATATTTTTTTTCTCCCTCACTTAATTCTTCTATTGTAACAACAATACCATTGCTTAACTCAAATTCAATATCTATTTCTTCTATTGCTTTTGATGTTAAAGGCATCGTGGCCGCATACATAAAATGAAAGAATGTACGTTCGTCAAGATAATTTAGTTTTTGCTTTAAGTCGTTAATAGAGTTGAATTCACATGCATCTGGAGAAATGAATCCCTTTCCATCAATAGCATTGATATTCTCTATCATTTGAACTATGGCATTACGTTTCCATGAGAGAATATTTTTATTGTTGTAATGAAACTTTATTTTTTTTAGGTCTTTTATGTGTAAAATGTTTGTACAGAAATTAGCCACATCTGTATTTGCAGTCCAATCACAGAAAAACAATGTTAATAATGCTATCTTTATGTTATACTTATTAACATACAACATTGGAAGCGTTGGGATCTGATCTTCTTTTTTAATTGCATCAATATACTGCTTGTAATAAGGTTTATAGTAATTCTCAAAAAGGCGAAGACTTTCTCCACTATAACATGCTATCACATTCTCTGGTAAAAAATCTTTGCTTTTCTGTTGAAATTCCGCTTGTGATAATTCTCTGTCATTTACGATAATCCTATATTGGCCTCCTATTAATGTAGTATTGATGTTGTTTCCGTTTAACTCATATATAAGGGCGTAATCAAAGTTTGGTTTATGTAATTTATTGTTGTATAGCCCCGCAAAAATAGAAGATATTGCCTCTACTATATTACTCTTACCAGCTCCATTATTACCAATTAAGAGTGTAATTCCATCTTTATTTGAGAAATCTAATGGTAGATCTTGTATATTTTTATATCCCTTAATATGTAAGCTTATTAGGCGCATAAAATGATTATTTATTATTCAAATATTATTTGTTCAAATTGTTGGGTGGCTTGTTGGCGGAGAGTGAGGGATTTTTGTTGCAAATCCTTCTGCTTCTTTCGCAATGCGGTAATATGTTCTACAATCTCGTTTTGGACATTGATAGGAGGTAAAGGAAGTGGAATTTTTGCGATTTTTTCTTGATTAACAATTGGAAGTGTTGTCTTGGATTGATTAGCAGTTGTATTTTCCTTAAAATAATGCATGTATATAAAAGCATACTCAGGCAGTATTTTTTGAGTATTAAACGTAATACCTGTTATTTGTTGATTAGACGAAACCATTTCTTTGTTAACAAGACCTACTTTACCAACAGTAGAACCTATGCCTACAAATAACAAATCCCCTTTATAAAAACAACGTGCTTTATTATCTCTTATCGCGATTTGTGAAATGTATCTTTCTGCATCTCCTAAATACATATTCCTACCAATGTCTGCAGGTGTATAAAAATCAATATCTCCATTGAAATATTCTTTATTGCGTGTCGGCGGTGTTGTACCGGTTGACATTTTAGATGCAACATCTGATAAACACACAAATTCATAATTTCCTTTGTATGAATTTCTAACCTTATTCAAATCCCAACGATTCCTTGTTTCACTAAATTTGTATAAACGGAGGAATGAGTATGACGTTTTTGATTTTGTTTTCAGTTGGATTCCTAAGCCTAGTATCTCTTGCAAATATTTTTCGATTTGCTTATCAATATCTTTTGCTTGGGTGGAATATTGTTCTGCTTGGGCAATGGTGGCGCGATATGCAGCTATGATTTTGTTTTGTTCTTCGAGTGATGGTAGTGGAATTTGCAAATTAGACAATACCGAATAATTTAGATTTTGTCGCACACTACCTGTCGTATTTTCTCGTATTATCTTATTAAACAAATCTGTTTTCATTAACAGAAATAAAAACTCTGGCAAAAGTCCTTTTTTGCAACTAAATACTACATAGGCAGGACTAATATACTCAAATAGGTGCTCCTCAGTCCTTATTCCTATTGATCCGACATTCACACGATATGGATTGTAAGCAATCCAACCAACTTGCATTTTTTTGTATTTCTGTTTTATCTTTGAGCCATTTTCTTCATAAGCATCAAAAATACCGGTTTGATTATTGACTCCTAAAATACCATATGTCTTGGTCTTGTCACTGATATTATATTTTGTCCCTTCTTCTTGTATATAATCACCCAACTTTACAATAGGGTGTGAAGAAGCCATCTGAGTCATAAAATATCGCTTGATATCCCACAATAAAAAAGTGTTGTAGTTGACGAGATGCAAATATTTATATTTCTGTGCCATGATTATTCTTCCATTAGTTTTTTCGTTACTATACTTTTTCAGTTGTGCATACGGACGATATTGCCGTTTTTATCTAAAGTATAGATGATTTGTTTTGCTTTCTGCATCCAAAGGCTATGTTCTTTGCGGTATTCGGTATATTCAGTCTCCAATGGAAGTAATTCATTTTCTATTGGCGCACCAGTGGTGCTGATACCTGCTTTCTGAACTTCTGCAATAGGGATTTGGTAATCAAAACGCTCTTTAACCAGTTTCTTGGTTTCAGTTTCGATGATTGTCTCAATGTCTTTGCGTCGTATCTTCAAGCGTTTTTTGTCTTCTTTTGATACGGCATCTTTACCTCGTGTTGCGAGTTTTAGATCAATGTCTTCTAATTCAGACAAGTAAGGTGCCACAGCTTCAGCACGAGCATCGTCAGTGATTGTTGCATATAAAGTTGCCTCTTCTTCTGTAAACTTGCGGAAGAAAAGTAATGAAGGTTTGACCGTTGCACCCGAAGCGATAAACACATCTTGCGGAATAGAAACAACAAGCATGATTTTCGCTTTGCTTTCTACAAAATCGCGAATCTTTTGCAGATTGGTATTATTCAAGACACCTTCTGGCAGGACAATACCCATACGACCTCCTGGCTTGAGCAGATTAAGGCAGCGTTCAATGAAAAGAACTTCAGTCAAACCACTCATAGCACCAGTCTCAAACAGACTGAGGATAGGTTCTCCTATGTGGTCATTGACTTGCTTGAGGGCTTCTAAATATGCATCACCATAACGCTTGGTGTAAAGTGTGATTTTTGCCTCATCAGTGAACTTGTCCGCTTCTGTGATTTTTAGCTCTTTGTCAACATGCGCGCCGAAAGGAGGGTTGGTAAGGATGACATCAAAGCGATTGTCAAAAATACCGTTTACATTCAGCAAACCATCGTGATGGTGCACACCTCCGTGACCATCGCCGTGCATGATCATATTCATTTTGGCAGTACGAGCCATACGAGGGTTGGCATCAGTACCATAGATACAATCAAAAGACAACGAACGCAAGCGACCATCGGCATTATTGATATCCAACTCTTGATTGAGTACTTGGAAAGCATTGGCGATTTTGGTATCAATGGCTTCTTTTTGTTTGTCAGGTAGTTGATCGTAACTATCGGTGTAGTACTGTTCCTTGATTTTTTCTTTTTCTTGCTCAATGTCTTGTTCAATCTGCGCACGAACATACTCGAAAGCATTAATCAAGAAACCACCACTACCACAGCACGGGTCGCAGATATATTCGCCCTCTTGTGGGTCTAATACTTTGACCATAAACTCCACGATGGTACGAGGGGTAAAGAACTGTCCTAATTCACCACGGAAAGTGCGACCAAGGAACTTTTCAAAAGCAATACCTTTGACATCATCAGAGGTGGTGGATAGGTTGTATATTTGGAGTTCCTTTACGATTTGCTCGAAACTATTTTCGCGGATTTTGATGATATCGTTTTGCTCAAAGAGGTGATCATTGGCAAA
>JAZUCY010000074.1:0-19627 GCA_045639365.1 Paludibacteraceae bacterium | reverse complement strand
GCTCTAAGCTTCTACAGTCAATACGTTAACCCCATAATTTAGGTGGTTATAGCGCTGAGGTCCCACCCCTTCCCATTCCGAACAGGGTCGTTAAGCTCAGCAACGCCGATGGTACTGCGTTTGTGGGAGAGTAGGTAGCCGCCATTTTCAGAGAGTCTAAGTAACAACTTAGGCTCTCTTTGTTTTATCCCTTGCCTTTACACCTTACACCTTGCACCCTATACTTTCCACCCAAATATTTGCTCAATCAAAAAAAAAGTTGTACCTTTGCAGAGTAATTTTATAAATGAATATTTTATGAGTAACAAGGTCGCGGAAAACCCTTTCAAAAACCGCATTGATGAGGTTAATGTCGAAAGGTTAATAGCGAAAGGCGAGGATGCCGGAGGCTATAGTACTTCTTTTATCGTGATTTCTGCATTGTTTGTCACGCTTTATGTGGTGAGCAATGTAATGGCAGTCAAGGTGATTGGTCTGTGGAATCTTTTTTATTTTGATGCAGGTACCATCACTTTCCCCTTTGCGTATATGTTGGGTGATGTGCTGACTGAAATCTGGGGATATAAGACTGCTCGAAAAGTAATATTCACTACGCTATTATGTAATATTGTGATGGTACTGTGTACGCAAATCGGCGTATTCTTGCCATCTCCAGATTATTTGGATGCAACGGCACAAGCATATAATACGATGTTTTCATACGTACCTCGTATTGTGATAGCTTCGCTGACGGGATTCTTATTAGGCGAACTGAGTAATGCTTGGCTTATGGAGCGAATCAAGAAATGGACAAAAGGAAGAAGACTGTGGGTGAGAACCATCGGTAGTTCAGCTGTGGCGTATTGGTTTGATTCTTTACCCTTTGTGCTTATCGCTTTTGCTGGTACAGTATCCACGCACGATTTGTTGCTGATGATAGCATTCCAATATGCATCTAAATTGTTGATTGAGGTAGTCTTGGGTACGCCAATGGCGTATGCGGTGATATCCGCTTTGCGGAAAAGAGGAGCTCTCCCCAGCTCTCCTTTCAATGAGGAAGATAATAAATAGTATGGAACGATACTCGTTGATACATAGTGTGTTACCAAGAGAGTTTGTACTTTTGCAGGGGCAGGGATGCAAATGGAAGCAATGTACCTTCTGTGATTATCACACAGATGTGAGTCAAGAACCATATCTTGTGAACCGAGAAGTACTAGGCTGTGTGACAGGCGTTTATGGTGTGTTAGATATTATCAACTCAGGTTCGGCAATGGAGTTGGATGAAGAGACAATTGGCGAGATACAACGTGTAGTCAAAGAGAAACATATCCATACGCTATGGTTTGAAGCACATTATATGTACCGCCATAAATTGGCTAAGTTCGCAGAGCGGTTTGAGGGCGTAGAAGTGAAGTTCCGCTGTGGAATAGAGAGCTTTGATGGTGCATTACGCGAGCAATGGAAGAAAGGAGTCGCGGCAGATGTGATGGCAGAAGATGTGGCGAAATATTTCCAAGGTATCTGTCTGCTATGTTGTACAAAGGGAGATCGCAAAGAACGGATACTGAAGGATATAGCATTAGCAGAGCAGTGGTTTGAGTATGCAAGTGTGAATGTCTTCTGCGAGAATACCACCAGTCTACAGCGCGATGAAGAATTGGAAAATTGGTTTGTGGAAGAGGTATATCCGAAATTGAAACAATCGAAGAAAATAGAGATATTAATTAACAATACAGATTTAGGTGTAGGATGAAGTACGAAGAAGTGATGATGAATTTGAAGCAAGGCAAATTTGCTCCTGCGTATATGCTTTGTGGAAAAGAACCTTATTATATAGATAAGGTGGCGGACTATATCGAGCAGAATGTGCTGGATGAGATGGCTCGTGAGTTTGATCAGACTATTATCTATGGAAAGGACTTGCTTGGTGGCGATGTATCACCCGTGATAGGTGCTGCTCGAGGTTTTGCCATGATGGGTGGCTACAAACTTATCATCGTCAAGGAGGCACAAAACGTCAAGAAATGGGAGGCGTTGGCTATGTATATGGAAAATCCTCAGCCTTCTACTATTTTAGTCTTTTGCTACAAATATGGCTCACCAGATAAGCGATTGAACTTGTTCAAGAATTGGGAAAAGAATGGGGGAGTATTGATGGAATCGGATCAGTTAAAAGATTATCAGGTGGAAAAATGGATTCGTGATTATGTGGCGCAGCGTAACAAAGAGTTAAAAGTCAACGGAGATGAAGTGCAGATTGATGAGAAGGTAACGAAGATTTTAGCGGATAGCATTGGTGCGGATTTGACACAGATTGTGGGAGCATTACAGAAACTGATAGACGGTCGCCCAGAAGGTGTGAAGGTCATAGATGCGACATTGGTAGAACGCAATATCGGTATATCAAAGGACTTTAATGTATTTGAGTTGCAAGATGCGCTGATAAAAGGTGATGTGCTGAAAGCCAACCGTATCACGCAGTATTTTGCATCTTCTAAAGATCACCCCATGATAAAGGAGTTGGGCGTGTTGTATGGATTCTTTGCTAACTTGATGATTTACCACTATTTGCCCGATAAGAGCGATAGAGCTGCTGCCAGTGCATTGGGTATTAATCCTTATTTTGTAAAAGATTATGCGACAGCTGCAAAACGTTATTCAGCGGGCAAGACTTTTGCTATTATAGGGTATTTCCGAGAGACAGATGCGCGTCTGAAAGGTATCAATAACCCAAGCGCAAAGGATGATGATTTGTGGAAAGAGCTGATTTATAAGATTATGCACTGACAGAATGTCTATAGATAAGATAACAACCAAAGAGGGTGAGTCACGAAACGGACTCACCCTCTTTCTTTGGGATATGTATATAGAATTAATCTACCTTAGTCATCGCTTTGACAGCGATATTTTTCAAAGCCCATGTATGGCTCACTTCTTGGGTATTGTATAGCCATGCGATATAGCAGGTACCGCCCATCATCTCTTCTGGAAGAGGGAGTTCGCCAGAGGCTGTAAACGTAGTGGCTTCGTATGAGAAACCAGTCAATGGTACCCAAGTGGCGTTCTTGACGTTCTCTGTGTTGCCATCATAATCTTTAGATACCCAAACGGTGTATTGTGCTTGATGTTCAGCTGGGACCGCTGCCGAGAATTTATAGGTGAAATTCAATGAGGCCTCTGACATTCCTGCTAAATTCAGAGCAGGAGAGATAAGCCAGTCTTCGTTATTCGCGCCGCTGATTTGAGAGGAGAGGCCTTGGCGTTTGTATGCCCAAGTAGATGTCTCTGGATCGATATTTGCGATTCCAAAGTTCTTGATAGCACCATTGTCGCCCAAAGAAACTTCCAATATACTTACTTCTTGTGGTTCTGGCTTGGTCTCAACCATCAATGGGTTAGTACTCTTCCAAACGTATGCTTCGCCCTTGCCTACAGTTTCGTAGGTATTACCCATGTAGTTGGTCAGCTCGCCATATACGACTACGAAATCACCCTCTGCTACTGCATTAGGGTCGTTGATCTTAGTACCGTTGATACCATATACTTGAAAGGCAATGAAATCGTTTTGTGAGTTAGCACCCTTGATATTCTCCATGTAGAATTGTGCATTGCCATAATCTTTTACACCAGTTGCATGATTGGTATGTAGTTTTTTTACATATCCCATCACATAGTATTTGGTACCAGTAGTAGCTCCTGCTTCCAATCCTGCGCAGATCTCACGTGCTTTGATTACGTCGATAGCTTCTGCAGGGATATTCCATGCTTTGGCTTCTTCAGGAATCACAAGCACTTCGGGTTCTTGAGGTTCTTGTGACGCATTGAGTAGTGGGTTGGTACTTTTCCAAATATGTGCTGCACCTTTTCCTACTGTTTCGTAGGTACCATTGTAGTTGGTGAGTGCGCCGTAGATTACTACAAAATCACCTACTGCCACCTCGTTAGGGTCGGTCAGTTTTTGACCATTAGGTCCATATACTTGGAATGCCATGAAGTCGTCACCCGAATTAGCTCCCTTAACATCCTCAATGTAGAATTGTGCGTTACCATAACCAGTGATACCACTTGCGTGATTGTTGTGGAGTTTCTTGACGTAGCCCATCACATAGTACTTGGTTCCTGTGTTTGCTCCGCTTTCGAGTCCAGCACAAATTTCTCTTGCTTCAGCTACGTTGATAGCTTCAGCAGGGATATTCCATCCGATGGTATCAGGTGCTTCTACAGGTGGTGGCAGTTCTCCATTGTCAGGACGATCAACAGGACCGAATGGGGGGATTGCCATTTCGCATGCTACCGCGATGGCAGCCACGCAAAGGATCATTGAAAAATGCTTAATAAGTTTCATATAACTGTTTGTTTAATTTTCGTTGAAGTGCACATTGCGTCAATTTCGACCTGCAAAGTTACTAAATCTTTGCAATATATGCAACAAATTGAGCAAGAAAAATTGATTTTATCCGTTGTGAAGGGCAAAATGATAAAAAATGTTATTTTTTTATCGAAAATATTTTGTGGTATGCGAAAAATGTAGTACCTTTGCACGCTGATTGTGAGTGAATGTATTGCTACAATCAAAACGCGTTTTTAATTAACTAATTTAGGAGGATAAAACTATAGCAAATCCACAAAAAGGTCCACAACAACGTCGTGGCCGTGTAGAGAAAGAAATGCCCAACCGCATCAATGATGCAATTCGTGGCGTGAAAGAAGTTCGCCTCGTGGGCGATAATGTAGAGCAAGGTATCTATTCGTATGAAACAGCCATTCGTATGGCAGACGATATGAACCTGGACTTGGTTGAAATTTCGCCAAACGCAGCACCTCCTGTGTGCCGTATTTTGGATTATCAGAAATTCCTCTATCAGAAAAAACGCAAAGAGAAGGAGATTAAGGCTAACTCTGCGAAGGTAGTTATCAAGGAGATTCGATTCGGACCACAAACAGATGAGCATGATTACAACTTTAAGCTCAAGCATGCGCAAGAGTTCTTGAAGGAGGGCAACAAAGTGAAGGCGTATGTGTTCTTCCGTGGACGCAGTATCTTGTTTAAGGATCAAGGTGAATTGTTGCTTGCCCGTTTTGCGAACGACCTTGAGGAGTATGGCAAAGTGGAAGCTATGCCTAAGTTGGAAGGCAAACGCATGATTGTAAATATCGCTCCAAAGAAATAGTCGTAGGGCCACCAATGGCTGCCTGAGACTTAAAATCAATATTAACAATTAAATTATTAACAAAATGCCAAAGGTAAAGACTAATTCCGGTGCTAAAAAAAGATTCGCTCTTACCGGAACGGGCAAAATCAAGCGTAAACACGCTTACAAGAGTCACATTCTGACAAAGAAGACTAAAAAACAAAAACGCAACTTGACTCACGTTGCATTGGTAGATTCAACAAACTTGCGCTCAGTTCGCGAAATGTTGGTTCTCCGCTAATTATTAACCACCAAATTAAAAAAGTAGTAAAACTATGCCAAGATCAGTCAATCACGTTGCTTCGCGCAACCGTCGTAAGAAGATTTTGAGCCTCACACGAGGCAATTTTGGTGGCCGTGCCAACGTATGGACAGTTGCCAAAAACACTTGGGAGAAAGGTCTCCAGTACGCTTATCGCGATCGTAAGAACAAAAAACGCACTTTCCGTGCATTGTGGATTCAACGTATCAACGCCGCTGCGCGTTTGGAGGGTTTGAGCTACAGCCAATTGATGGGTGCGTTGAAGAAAGCTGGTATCGAAATCAACCGCAAGGTCCTCGCAGACTTGGCGATGAACCAACCAGCAGCGTTCAAAGCTATCGCAGAGCAAGCTAAGAAGTCTATCTAATTAGATGTGAACAAAAGTAAATAAGGTGTTTCTGCCTACGGGCAAGACACCTTATTCACTTTGTTTATATATACGCGCGCATACGTATGTGCGCATGTATAGGACAAAAGAGAGAATGTTAAGCATCAAAATTCAAAATATTATGAAATACTTAAAAACACTATCAGTAGCTATGTTGCTACTAGTTTCGCTGACAGTATCCGCCGATGCGTTGTCAGGTTTCCGCTATGAGGATGCAACCAAGTTCCGTATCATTAACAAGGGTTGGGAGAACACTTCTGAACCTTACACTCGTTTGCCTCAGCAGTATATGGATAGTTGCCGTAAGGATCAACAATGGTTGTACAACCACTCATCGGGTATTGCTGTGCGTTTTGCTACGGATAGTAAGCGTATTGCGGCTCAGTGGAATCTCAAGAATAACTTCCACATGCAGCACATGGCGATGACGGGTATCAAGGGTACTGACCTCTATCGCCTCAACGAGGAGAATGGTAAATGGGAGTATGTGAATACCGCTCGCCCACAGGAGAAGAACTTCAAGGCGGACTCTATCCAGTCTAAGATGTATGTAGATCATTTGGATGGTGAGATGCATGAATATATGATCTATTTGCCATTGTATGATGGTATCAACTGGTTGCAGATTGGTGTGGATTCTGCTGCGCAATTGATTCAACCACAAGTGGATAATCCTCGTTCAATAGGTAAGATTGTTATCTATGGTACAAGTATTCAGCAAGGTGGTTGTGCTAGTCGTACGGGTATGGTGCCTAGCGCGATGATTCAGCGTGATTTTAATTTGGAGTGCGTAAATATTGCTACTTCGGGTCAAGCGCGTATGGACTTCTATATCGCTGAGGCAATGGCAAGCATAGAGGATGCTATCTGCTATGTATTGGACCCTGTACCAAACTGTACTAAGGATCGTTGTGATACTGCCACTTATGATTTTGTAAAGATCTTGCGTACCCTTCGTCCTGAGGTGCCTATTATCATGGTGGACGGTCTAATGTACCCATATACACGCCATGATAGTTACCATGCGGAGTATTTGCCACAGAAGAATGAGTGTTTCCGTCGTGGCTTTGATGAGCACGTAGCGGAGAATCCAAAGGGTATGTACTACATGACCCATGAGGGTCAGACTGGTCCTGATATGGAAGGTACAGTTGATGGTGTGCACTTGACGGATTATGGTTTCCGTGCGTATGCCGATTTGTTGGAGATTCATATCAAGGAGGCGTTGGATGACACCGATGTGGACTATGATGTAGAGCCTGCATATAATGTAGTTCGCAAAAAGACCTTCTGGGAGCGTTTGAAGGACTTGTTTTAATGTGATGTAAAATAATTGTATAATTCAATATAATATGAAAAAACTACTAATTTTATTCTTTAGCGTTATGGCAAGTGTTGCCATGTTCGCTCAATCAATGACTGTATCAGGTACAGTGATTGATGCAGACAGCAAGGAAGCACTTATCGGTGTGTCTATCCTTGAAGTAGGTACAAACAACGGTTTGATCACTGATTTGGATGGTTATTTCCAACTTGGTGTAGCTGCTGGTGCTACCTTGCAACTCTCTTACGTGGGTTATGAGACCCAGGAAATCAAAGTAGGCAACAGGAACAATCTGGGTGTGATTGAACTTACACCAGAAGCGGTTGGTCTTGAGGACGTTACTATTGTAGGTCAGATTGCCGTACAACGTAAGACTCCTATCGCTGTGAGCCAAGTGACCGCAGTGGAGATTGAGGAGCGTATTGGTGGTGGCGAGTTCGTAGAGGTGTTGAAGAACACTCCTGGTGTACACGCTAACAACGCTACTGGTGGTTGGGGTGATAGCGAGATCTACATGCGTGGTTTCGACAACACCAACATCGCCATGATGATCAACGGTGTACCTATGAACGGTATGGAGAACGGTAAGGTGTATTGGTCTAACTGGCAAGGTCTCTCTGACGTGACCAGCGTGATGCAAACACAACGTGGTCTGGGTGCCAGCAAGATGAGTGCACCTTCTGTGGGTGGTACTATCAACATCGTAACCAAAGGTCTGGATGCTAAGAAGGGTGGCTCATTCTCTTACTCTATGGGTGACAACGGTTACAACAAGGTAGCATTCTCTGTATCAACTGGTTTGATGCAAAACGGTTGGGCAATCACCGTGATGGGTTCTCGTACTTGGGGTGATGGTTATATCCAAGGTACTAACTTCGAGGGTTACAACTATTTCGCTAACATCTCTAAGCGTATCAACGAGAATCACCAATTGTCACTCACTGGTTTTGGTGCTCCTCAAGAGCACTATCAACGTAGTGGTGGTTTGACCATGTCTGAGTGGAACAATGTGCGTAAGTATATGAAGGATGGTGTACACTTCTCTCGTTACAATCCAACATACGGTTATGACAACTATGGCAACCAAAACTCAGCAAACTTCAATGCATATCACAAACCACAAATCTCTCTGAACCACATTTGGCAAATTGACCACAAGTCTTCTTGGTCAACAACTGCATACGTATCTCTCGGTCGTGGTTATGGTCGTACCGCTGAGCCAGGTTTGAACTCATCTTATAGCTATACCGACCTGACATACGGTTCTAACTATGGTACTTTGGCACACACTTTCCGTCGTGCAGATGGTACATTCGACTATGGAGCTGTGATGGAGCTCAACAACCGCAACAACCCAATCTATGACCCAGCTTCTGACCAATATGAGCGTCTTTATGCAGGTTCACAATTGGTAATCTGCGAGAACCGCAACGACCACAACTGGTATGGTTTGACTTCTACCTATACCAACAAGTTTGCTGAAATCTTTGATTTCTACGCTGGTATTGACGTTCGTTACTACCAAGGTAAGCACAATGCTACTATCTCTGACCTCTTGGGTGGTGACTACTTTATTGACGCTACTCGTGCTAAGGTGAAAGATGATCGCAACTCTGCAGCACTCGACCCAATGTGGCAATATGAGAAACTCACTATCGGTGATATTGCATACCGTAACTACGACGGTTTCGTGGTTCAAGAGGGTGCGTTTGCACAATTGGAGTACAACCAAAACAACTGGTCTGCATTCGTAAACGGATCTGTGAACTACAACCACTACTGGAAGGTGGACTACTTCTACTATGACGCTGAGAAGGGTAAATCGGATGTACTTGGTTTCCTCGGTGGAACAATCAAGGCCGGTGCTAACTATGCGTTCAACAAGCATCACAATGCTTTCGTTAACTTGGGTTATATCTCACGTGCGCCAAACTTGGACTACGGAGCATTCATGAACGCAAGTACCAGCAACGCAATCAATACTGAGGCTAAGAATGAGAAGGTTGCCAGTGCCGAGATTGGTTACGGCTTCCACAACGAGTATGTGAATGTAGCTGTTAACGGTTATTTCACTGAGTGGATGGATAAGACTATGACCAAGTCGGGTACTGTTGGACAACAAGCTACTGAGTTCTTTATGAACATGACTGGTGTGAATGCTCGCCACATGGGTCTTGAGTTTGAGGTGAAGGCTCGTCCTACCAAATGGTTGGAGGTAAGTGCAATGCTCTCTCTTGGTGACTGGAAATGGGATAGCGACTCTGTTGTTGGCTATATTTATGATGGTTTGGGTCAGCCATTGGATAAGGACGGAAATGTGATTCCTGAGATTGCTTCTGATGACCATTACAAAGCTATTATCAATATGAAGGGAATTCACGTTGGCGGTTCCGCACAAACTACTGCTAACTTGGGTGTTACCTTCAAGCCATTCAAGGGCTTCCGTATCGGTGCTGAATATACATTGTATGATCGCAACTATGCTTATTATTCACTCTCTGGTAGCAATTTGAGCTTGGGTAAAGAGATGAACTTGTTGGAGCCATGGCGTATTCCTACAGCAGGTCAATTGGATATGCGTGCATCTTATCACTTCCAAATTGGTGGTTTGAATGCAACCCTTTCGGGTAATATCAACAACTTGCTCAACCAATACTATATTGAGAAAGCATGGAACCCAACTTCTGTATCTGAGAAAATCACAGAGGTGAATGCGGACAACGTGTACTTCTTCTTCTCTAAGGGTCTTACATACAACATTCGTTTGAAAGTTAACTTCTAATCACCTTAGGAACAGTTAAAACTATTAAAACTTTTTTAACTTATTGAAACAATGAAAAAAGTATTATTTTTCCTCGCGAGCGCACTGATGCTTGCTTCTTGCGAGAACTATTACATTGATAAAAACTTGGGTGGTTGCGACTTCACTCCTTCGGATGTTCGTACTATTGACTACACCCTGACCGATGCTGATTACAAGGCTATTGGAACCAACAAGGTAAATAAGGAATTATCTCGTCAAGAAGGCAATGATTCATTGGCTTTTGATCGTATCGCAAAAGAATTTGCGTTCAATGCGCAAGCTCCTGCTGAATTGTATATGCCTGCATTCTTAGCTGCAAATTTCCCACAACTCAACAAGGGATCGTTGTTTAACATTACTTATAAGAATTGCGAAGGAGCTCCTGCTTATCTTTCTACTTTCGCTGCTACTAAAAAGCATACTTTGTCTAACGAAGATTACGATGCTATTTGGGGTGAGGGTAAGACAGGCACATACTATCTTACTCCTGCCACTATGGCTGGTTTGACTTCTGTACTTCCTGCTGAGGCAGAGGAGGGTGCTATCTTGGCGGTGGTATATGATTATAAGAGCCAAGAGCCTATCTTCGTGACTGAGGAGGAAGAGGAAGTGTTGGGCTTCTTCGATGGCACTGCTGAGACACGTGGTTTCTATACCACTTCTGAAGCTATTGCTGCTACTGAGGCTGGTATGATTGTGAAGGACGACTCTATCAAGGTAGGTGGTATTATCTCTCGTTGGTTCCGCAAATCTTCCGCTTTCGACAAATATCATAGTGTATCATTCTTCGTGATGGATCCTGTGACAGGTCAAGAGCACGAGTTTGAGTTCTACAACTGTTATACGCTTGACAAAGACTCTTTTGAGACATTTGAGTACACCGATGAGTTGAATGCTATTTGTATTGACCGTGCAGGTCGTGAGTTCCACTTGGGTGACACCGTAGTAGGTGCAGGTAAATATACTATCTACAATGGTACCCACGAACTCAATACCAACTGCTACCTCACTGAGTGGCGTCCAGTAGTTGCAGCACCTGCTGCTGTTGCTCCAAAGAAAGCTGCAGCTGCAAACCAAGATGGTAAGAAGACTGTGCTATATCAATATAATAATGGTAGATGGACTGCTTACAAGAACGATGCAGCTACCGTAGTGGCTTTGCCAGAGGATGTATATGCTGCTGTAGGTTACACCTACTTGCTTGAGAAGAACAAAAACGTGCTCACTACTTTCCTCGCGCAAGAGTATCCATACGCACAAGCAGGTAATGCATATACCGTAGTATATGTTTCTACCAAAGAGAATGTTTACAATGCAATCGAGTTCGTATATGATGGCGCTACTTTCGTAGAGAATTTGGGCATTTCTCTTGCTACAAGTACATTCTCACTCAGCGATGTTTGGGGGTCTACCATCTATTACAAGCAAGCTATTGCTGGTGATAGTGACCAAGGTAAATTGGTTATCCAAGATGTTATAACAGATCCTGCTCTTTCATTTATTTGGCAGTTCACTAGTAATTATGGTATGAAAGCTACTGCATACATAGCTCCTACTAACTATGCGACTGAGTCATGGGTTGTTACTCCTGCTATTGACCTTTCACGTGCAAAAATGCCACAACTCAGTTTTGAGCAAGCACGTCGTTATGGTGTTGATTTCCTCCAAGAGTGCTTTGTAATGATTTCTACTGATTACGCAGGTGATGTGACCGCATGTACTTGGACTCATGTTCCATTCAATCAAGATGAAGAGGGTGCGTTTATTGTACCAGATGGTTCATCTTGGAACTTTATGAGTACAGGCGAGATGGATTTGACCGAATGGGCAGGTCAACAAGTTCATATTGGCTTTAAATACACCAGTTCTTCCGCAGGTTCTGCCACATGGGAGTTCAAGAATCTGTTGGTAAGTGAACCAGCAAATTAATAGTCTAAAAGCAAATAACAAAATAAGGTTGCGATCACTCGCAACCTTATTTTTTATGTCGTTATCTTATCTTGACTTCCACAGGTTTTTTGCTACCCTTGCGCTACCCTTGCGCTACCCTTGTGTGAACATCTGAATGTACTTCACGATTTGCTGGTAGAGGAAGTCAGGAGTGGATTGGGCAGGAGTACTGATACTCAAATCATAAAGCTTTTTGCCAATATCTCTGCCTGTCTTGAAGCTTGCTTTGACATGCATGGCCATATATTGCATGGTAATACCTGTTTGCTGTGTCAAGTCAATCAGCATATCGTAGTGGCGAGATTGCAGCGAATCGAGTAGTTCTTTTTTAGGCTTGGCTGTGAACCAACAAATATCTTTCTTTTCTGGCAATGCCCACACTACTACCTCTTTGCCTTCTCGGCGTAACTGCTGCGCAATATGCTCCACCTCAAGCCCTTCGTGTAGAATGACTATCGAACGAATATCCCTCCAAGGATACATCACCACTTGACGTGGCGATTGATGGCGTAGAAACCAATCGAAAATCTTTTGCCTAATCTTTTCCATACGAATCAGTTGTTAATCAATTGCAAGAATGTTTCCTCTGTCATCAGTTCTATTCCTAAACTCTCGGCTTTCTTGCGTTTCTCGGGACCCATGTTCTCTCCCGCAAGTACGAAACTGGTCTTCTTGCTGATCGAACCCACATTCTTGCCTCCATGCGCTTCTATGATAGCCTTATATTCGTCGCGTGAGTGATGCGCGAACACACCGGAGATCACAATGCTCTTGCCTTGCAGAATATCGGACTGTGGTTGCTGCTCTTCTTCCAGGCTCTCCATCTGCACACCTGCTTGGCGTAATCGGTTGATAATATCCAGGTTATTCAAATCGTTGAAGTAGGCGATCACGTTCTTGGCTATCTGCTCGCCCACATCGTCGATAGCGGTTAGCTGCTCCACCGTAGCCCATTGCAGTTGGTCTATCGATGGGAAACAACGTGCAATCTTCTTGGCAGTTGTCTCGCCTACCATACGAATACCCAAGGCAAAAAGCACACGCGCCCAAGGCACTTGCTTGCTTTGTTCGATACCGGCTAATATGTTTTGTGCCGATTTCTCACCCAAGCGTTCTTGGGTGGCGATATTTTCTTGTGTAAGTGCGTATATATCAGCGATATTGTGAAGTAATTCCTGCGAATATAACAAATCGATTGTCTCGCTCCCTAAACCATCTATGTTCATGGCCTTGCGTGAGACAAAGTGCTCCATTTTTCCTTTGATTTGTGGTGGGCAACCTGCCTCATTGGGGCAACGCCACGCTGCTTCGCCCTCTACACGCACAAGAGGCGTGCCGCATTCGGGACAGTGGGTGGGGAAGAAGGAGAAGGGGGAATTTTTGGAAGACAACTTAAACAACTGTTCCGCTTCGCCAACATTGCTCAGTGGCGAGGAAGATATTCCATTAGCAAGCGCCGATGTTGGGCGCGCGCAGGGGTTGTCTATGTTGTCTTTAGTATTTTGCTCGTTGTCGTGTGGTGTTATTTCCTTGCCGATGATTTTTGGTATGATCTCGCCGCCTTTCTCTACCCAAACCATGTCACCCTCGCGGATGTTGAGTTGGCGAATAAAATCCTCATTGTGCAAGGTCGCGCGTTGCACTCTCGTGCCTGAGAGTTGCACCGGTTCTAGATTCGCCACAGGAGTCACTACGCCGGTACGACCGACTTGATAGGTAATCGTGTTCAACCGCGTGAGTTGCTTCTCAGCAGGGAACTTATAAGCAATTGCCCAACGAGGAGACTTGGCGGTGTATCCTAACACCTCTTGTTGTGATATGTTGTTCACCTTCAGTACGATACCATCTGTGGCTACGGGCAGGTTCTTTCGCTCGGTATCCCAATAGGAGATATAGTCCATCACCTCTTCGAGGTTGTGGCAGATTTTAACGGTATCGCTGATAGGCAAACCCCATTGCTTGGCTATCTGCAAGCGTTCGTAATGCGTGTCTGCAGGTAGATCCTCGCCCAACATATAGTAGAGATAGCAGTCTAAGCCGCGTTTGGCCACTTCGTTTGGGTCTTGCAGTTTGAGCGTACCCGAAGCGGCATTGCGTGGGTTGGCAAATAGTGGTTCCTCCTCAGCTTCGCGCTCGTTGTTCAGCCGCTCAAATGCGGCCCATGGGAGAAGCACTTCGCCGCGCAGTTCGAGGAATGTGTTGGCTATTGGCGATTGGCGATTGACTATTGGTAGATGTTGTGGGATAGAGGGGATGGTGCGTATGTTATCGATGACGTTGTCGCCTTTGGTGCCGTCGCCACGAGTAAGAGCTTTGGTCAATATGCCATCTTCATACCAAAGCGAAATGCTTAGTCCGTCATACTTCAATTCGCATACAATCTCCACGTTCTCAGGCAGTTTTCTGATCCAATCGGCAATTTCCTCGCGTGAGTAACTATTACTCAATGATAGCATCGGATATTTATGTGCTACCTGCTCAAACCCTTTCGCCTTTCGCTTTTCGCCTTTCGCCTCAGCGGGGTCCCCGACGAAGTTTGTGACTTCGTGGGGTGCTCTTTCACCTAAATCCGAACCTACTTTTTGCGTAGGGGAGTTCGGGTCGTGCATATCGGGATATTGCGCTTCTAAGTCTTGCAGACGACGAAGTTTGAGGTCAAACTCATAGTCCGACAGGGTAGGGGCGTTCTCTACATAGTATTTGTGATTAGCCTCTTCCAACTCCTTGCGCAGCGATAGTATCTCCTCGCGCTCGGTAGTGTCTATTTGTGAAAATAAATCCATCATGGAATAAGCACTTTAGTCTTCAAGCATTCTCCTTGACCATATACGTTGATGATGTATAGACCTTGTTGCAAGCCATCAATTATTTGCTCGTTGTGGCTGATACGATTTTGTTGGACAATCTGTCCATCCCATTGATATATGATATAATATCCTCCTTCGGCATTGCGTATGTATGGGCCGTCCTCCGAATAGTAGATTCCCATTTGTGGGTGGATGATTTCGGGGATATAGGTGGCTGTACTATCCAAGCGCAGACCCACGATGATTGGGTCGTGGTCACTACAGCGGAACATTGTCTGGTCGTTGGACTTGTCGTAAGTGTAATCGTCGCTCTCATCGGAGTTGATATGATATGCCACCATGCCTGTTACTTGGGGGTATAAGGTGGTGTTGCATAATGCATGATCCAAATATCCAATTTGTCCTCTATAGACATAACTATAACTGCTGTCGGCATGGAACGTGCGGTGAAGGTCTATCATACCTCCCTCGCGCAGCACGGTGATAGGATCCTCCATGGCGTAGGCATTGAGGTCACCCATGATGAGAATGTCGCTATCGTTGTAGAAGATGCGGTCGCGCTCGTAGTTGTCTAGCAGACTATTGGCCTCTTTGACGCGGTCAGCGTTGTAGCTGCCTTGTCCATCGCCTTGGTCGGCATTAGCACCGTAGCCTTTGCCACTCTTAGCCTTGAAGTGATTGACGGAGAAGAGGAACTTCTCGCCCGTGCTCTTCTCTATGAAGGCCTGGGTCTTCTTGCGTTGTTGTACGCCCGTGTTGTTCTCGCGGAGTTTGCCATGGGGCTCTAAGACATCGCTGCAATAGACAAATCCCGACTTAGTATATGTGCCACTGGCAGAGCCTCCGTCGTTGATGTAACTGAAGCGTCGTCCTGTATTTCGACTCAGGTCATTGGCAATCTCAGCCAGAGCGTTTTGCCCTTGTTCAATCTCTACGAAGCCATATAGGTCGGCATCTATCTTTGCCAATGCTTTGCTCACTTTGGCGCGTTGCTTTTGGTGCTCGCTGTAGTTGTCAGCTCCCATATCGCCTCCGAGGTTCTCCACGAGATAGTACTCTAAGTTCATGCAGCAGACGATGATGGAAGGTTCTCCACGTTGCGCAACGATGTCCATGTCGTAGCCCTTCTCCAATTCAGCACGTGTGTTACCCCGCCAATCGCAGGAAACCAGACTCACGCTATTGCTGCTATTGACCTTGACGATTAGGTTGTGCAATCGCTCGCCTAAACGATGATAACCACTGACATTAGTTAACTTAATAGTGCCTTGCGCATTGAGAGTAAGCAGTGAATTGTATTCTTGAGAAAGTGGCAGAGCTTGGTTGGTAGGTTGAAAAATACGGCGAGGGGAAATGGTGATGCCACTATAGTTATTGCACACATAAAATGGGACATCAAATTGCACCGTTTGTCCTTGATACTTACTTAACTCTGTATATCTCCACGTCTCTGGGTCACTTATGGTGACAACTGTGGTCGCAAACGTGAAACATGGTACACACAGACCTATTGCAAATAAAAATATGATACGTTTCATTGGTAGTTACATTTTGGGCGACAAAGGTAGTAAAAAAATACGATTTGACCAAGTGAGAAACCGAAATTTATGCTATTTTTCATAGAAAACTACTCAATTGAGCCCTAAAATTGGGTGTGTGGTCAGGAAAAGCGAAATAATGGAATATTTTGAAAATTTGTTGCAAAAAGATTTGGCAGTTTGCAATATTTGCAGTATCTTTGCAGACGATTTGAAAAATGTTGCGGGAATAACTTATAAACCTAAATAATATGAAACAATCAGAATTGTGGCAAAAAATCCGTAAGGTACTGATTAACAAGTATGCAATCACGTTGTGTGTGTTTGCGCTATTGTTTGTGTTTTTTGGCGATCACAGTTTAGTGCAGTACCTCAAGCGTGCCAAGAAGATGCGTGCTGTGGAGGAGCAATTGGCTCAGACGCATCAGGAGATAGAGCAGGCAGAGGCTGTGATGCGAGTGCTGGACGATGTGGATAGTTTGGAGCACTTCGCGCGTGAGCGATACCGTATGCACGCACCCAACGAGGATGTGTATCTGGTGGAGTAAGGTAATTTTGAATTAAGAATTTTGAATTAAGTTGAGCAGATGAAATGGAGTAATATACTATTGATAGCTGGTCTAGTGGTGCTGTTAGCGGGTGCCGTTTTGAGCGTGATGAAGTGGCAGTATTCGGATTATGTGTTGTTGGCGGGTGCCGTGCTGGTTATATTTCGCGGTGCGGTCAGGAACAGGGAATAATGTAGCATATATTATACGGATATGAAACCCATTACAATCAAGGACATTGCGCGCGAGCTTGGTATCTCCGTCTCGACGGTGAGTCGCGCGTTGCAGAATCACCCTGACATAAGTGCGCGTACCAAGGAAGTGGTGCAAGCCTGTGCCAAACAACTCAATTATAAGCCCAACTTGATGGCCAGCAACTTGCGTACCTGCAAGAATACGACCATCGGTGTGGTCATACCAGAGCTGAATCACCACTTCTTCTCTTCGGTGTTAGATGGTATTGAGCAGACGGCTAACGAGGCAGGATACCATATCGTGATATGCCAAACGCGGGAGGATGTCCATAAGGAGATAGGGGCTATTCACACGTTGATAAGTAGCCGTGTGGCGGGCATTCTGGTGGGCGTGAGCAAACAGACCGTGGACTTGCAGCATCTGCAAGAAGTGATTGATAATGGCATTCCCCTCATCCTATATGATCGCCCTTGTCCCTCGCTGAAGTGTGATCAGGTGGTGTCGGATGATTATATGGGGGCTTATAATGCCGTAGAATATCTAATTCAGACGGGTTGCAAGCGAATCATGTGCTTCACATCCTCCATGCAACTGGAGATGTCACGACGTCGTTTCCAAGGTTGGCGCGATGCGCTCCTACAATATGGTTTGCCTGCTAATGAAGACTGTGTAGTAGAGTGTGATACGCGTATGAAGGCAATTGTGGATACACCCCATATCTTACAGTCAGAGTATAGACCTGATGCTATATTCTGTGTGAATGACGATTGTGCAGCGGGGGTATTGCATGCTGCTAAGATTTTGGGCGTGAAGATTCCCGAGGAATTGGCTATCTGTGGCTTCTCTGATGCACCCATCTGTCGAGCTACTATGCCCATGCTGACCACCGTACAACAACATGGTGCTGGTATTGGCAAACATGCTATGACACGACTGATGATGCGCTTGAATGGTGAAGATAAATGTCCGCAAACCGAAATGGTACCAACCGACCTAATTGTTAGAGAAACAACGAAGTAGTGTTTACTGGACGTCGTGTTACAGTTTAATGTTTAGAGATATTATGTTACAGTACAATACTTGGACCATAGAACAAAAAGAGTGGAATCCACTACAGGAAATGGCAATTGAGCAGCAATTGACCTTCTCGAATGACTACTTGTGTCAAACAGCCCATTTAGAAGAACATTATTCGGGTGAGCAGCGCGTGTGCACGTACATAAAAGGTGTAGATGCATCCATATTGAATCTATCTGCCATTTCCATTCGTCTGCAAGATGAGCGCATGGATTTGAACGTATGGAGAGTAGAACAATTCTATCGTTGCTTGTATAAGAATCAGCCTATGTTGGAACGCCACGTTGTGACGACTTCGCCCAATGGGCATACGCTCAAGGTAATCGCACGAAGGCAATTGATGATGGATAAGAAAGAGTGCATGCGTCTAGAGTACGAAGTGCAGTCGCTCAATTATACAGGACCCATCACAATCCTATCTATCCTGAGTGCGGGAGAGGATGCGCAGAAGTGGTATCCGCTCATGAACTATGTAGGTGATGAACTCTGCTGGACATGGATGCAGCTCCAACCTGCCAATGTACAAGTGTGTAGTGCTATGAATTACACATTGACCAAGAATGGCACACCCGTCACTCAACGCCCTATCAAGGTGGAGAAACAAGATGTTATCGGGTTCTCGCTGACTCAGAAAGTGGTGCCTAATGACACTTTGGTTCTGCACAAACAGGTGATAGTAGTGGACTCACAGCGTTATGCTAAGGATCAATTGATAGATGAAGCTGTACGATGCTTGACAAACTTGTAAAGGAACATATCATTCTTGGCGTGGACCCAGGTACACTCTACATGGGGTATGCGTTGCTGCACACTGTTGGCTCGAAAGTGGAGATTCTCGACTTTGGTGTTTTTGATGTGCATAAACTGGACGATCAGTATGCGCGATTGCAGAAGGAGTTTTTCTTTTTGCAGGAGATTATTGATAAGTATCACCCAACTGTATTGGCTATTGAGTCGCAGTTCGTGGATAAGAATCCCCAGACTATGATTAAGATTGTGCACGCGCAGGGTGTGGCTATTGCGGCTGCCTTGTCTAAAGACGTTCCCGTGCAGGAGTATTCGCCTATGAAGGTCAAGATGGCTATCACGGGCAACGGACACTCCGATAAACACCAAGTTGCTGCCATGTTGCAACGCTTCCTACATATCCCCGATGAGCAGATGCCCAAGAAACTGGATGCTACCGATGCACTGGGTATAGCCTATTGCCATTACTTGCAATTGGGTATGCCGCAGATGGAAAAAGGCGCTAAGAACTGGACTACATTTGCTAAGCAAAAAGGACTGGTGGATAAGCAGTTAACAGCTCCTAATGCACGATTGTTGGCTGCTATGCAAGGAGCGAAGAAGAAAAAATAAATACGATTTTTTGAAAAAATAATCCCTAATATTTGGTACTTTGATTTTTTTGTTGTACCTTTGCAGTCGCATTTCAACCCAATTGAAATATTAATTATTAACTATTAACTATAAATTATCGAATTATGGCTTACGTAATTTCTGAAGATTGTATCGCATGTGGTACATGTATCGATGAGTGCCCAATGGGCGCAATTTCTGA
>JAZUCY010000073.1:0-37342 GCA_045639365.1 Paludibacteraceae bacterium | reverse complement strand
CTTATTTAGTTCGTTTCACTCACTCTGCGTACTCCGTAATAGATTACCACCGCTAGCACTCACTTCGTTCGTCCGCTGAATCTTCAGTAAATGTAGCGGTAAGCAACAATGTATCAAAGTCGATAATAACATATTTTTTTTAAGATTCAGCGGTTGAGCGTAGCGAAAGCTAGCGGTGGCAATTGATTGCGGAGCACTTTGGGCGAGCTTGCGAGCTGATAAGATTTTATAAGATTTCTCGACCGAAGGGAGTAGGAGTTTAATTGTTATTCCTTGTAACGATAGCGGTAATCGATGCCGATGAGGGAACCGCTGAAAGTCAGTATCTCGCCAAAGGCGATGAGAACGGAGTGGTGAATCTCTGCCAACGGAGGGCAGATGAAGCCAGAGCCTAAAAGCACGCAGCCAAAGCCACACAGGACTACCGATAAGATGAGTTGAAGCTTTTTCATAATCGTAGAGTTTTTTCTTCCCGCCGGAATCCCCACGAGATTCGTGATCTCGGGGGGAGAGCGGAGGCATTGAGTGCCCTAACGACTGCAGTCGGTCAATGCACGAAATTGCCGAACGCGAGGACGAAGGCGCACAATGCCAATGCAGTGAATAGTTGCAAGCGTTTCATTACCCCTTGTACGCTTGCCACTCTTGGTTGAACACATATTGGCGCAAGGTCTTGTACTTGCTTTGCGCCTTGAATGCCATTTGGTCAATAGGCATTTGCTCTGGGTCAATCAAGCGGTCGTTAGTAGCGATACACACAGCAGCGAATTTTGCGCGATGATCCATCTCGGTTTGGGTGACCGGAGTGGTACGCTTACCGTAAGACTGGGTGTAGTTGAGTTTGGAAGCTACGCGGTGAGCGAAGCCGATTTTGTGGTGCTTAGCCACTTTGCCGTGGATTTTCTCCACAGGGAATGCATATTCTACTTTTGCCATAATACTTTCGGCAATCGAACGGGAGAGTAAGAAGACAAACAGGATATATCTTATATTAAAGACAACACAAACAACTATTCCGCTTCGCCAACACTATCACCCCACTCGCTCACGAAGCTCGTAGGGACCCCGATATTGCTCAGCGGCAAGGATTATTTTCATTGTTGAACTCAAATTGTTTTTATTGTTGGTAACAATGCTACCTTAGCAAGCGCCAATGTTGGGCGCGCGCAGATGTTGTTTAAGTTGTCTTTAGAAAAAAAATAGAACATTGTCTTTAATTAATCCACTCTCGTGTTCGTTATCCTCCATGCCGTGGGAGGGGTTAAAGGTTAAAGGTTTAAGGTTTAATGATTAAAGATTAGTGTTATACAATTGCGAGAAGATGAAGCCACGGAGGGTCTTGTACTTCTTCTGTTTGCGGAAAGCCTCTTGGTAGGCTTCTTTTTCTTGGGTAGTGAGGGCAGCCATTGCTGCATAGGTGTCTGCGAATTTTTGTCTTACAGCCACTTGGTTGGGAGTAGGATCGCCCGTATAAGGGTTGCAGATAGTCCCTGTGTACTATGTACCATAGCGGACAGCGAAATATGTGTTAGAGTGTCCGCAGATTTTACCTCTCAATTCAGAGAGAAGTTCCATTGGTTTTACTTTACTCATAGTTAAGGTTGGTTTAATGAAAAGTGAAAAGTGAAAAATCTTAAATCTTGATCCAAGTCTTGTTTTTAGAAGGTGCCACAAGTCCTTGGTTCTTCCATCTATTGACTACCGCCTGCGAAGCAATATCGTGTTCGTAGCCATTGTCAGATCTATATTGCATAATATCTTGCATGGTAAATACATTCGGCATTGCAGCAAACATTTTGTCGTTGAACGCCTTAGCAATAGTTTGTGTGGAAGGCGCTTTGCGCTTGTTCCAATTCTTCATTTCCGTTTGCTGGTCGGAATATGTTTGATTGATATACGAGCGATATTGATACTCGGCAATCCATTTACCAAAAACACAGCAATCGTTGATTGTACTATCATCAAAATGATTGATAGCCCACATGAGATAAGCCGCTCTGCGAAACATTTTAGAAGGTGTATGCACTGCACTATAAAGAATAGTATCGCCATTGGCTTGCTTCTGCTTTTCGTTTCTCCATTTATCGGCTTGCTGCTCGATTTTCTTATGGTAAACGGCTTGGGGAGGAATGTTCTGTAGATAATCCAGTTCTTGAAAAATGAACTCTTTCTCCTGTTGTGTATAATCGGGAACCGTGATATTCTTCATAATCATATCATGCTCCACCAGTATGATTCTTCGCGAGTTACCCTCGCTGGTTGATTGCGTGTCAAAGTAATTGAAAATAGTAAGCGGCGTTCCCACTACCAAAGCCGATAACCTGATTTTAACGGCTCCCCGAAACGAAGTCTCATCCTTATAATCCATGTGATTGACCTCTCCGTCAAATCCCTTTCGCAGAATATTCTTGATATTCAAAAACGTATCGTTTTTACCTGCTAAGGAAGCCGATAAGTCCCCTTCATACGCCATGACCGTATTCGTTTGGTCGTAACGGATGTATTTTTGTAATTGTGTAGAAGATGTATTGACAAATGGCAGTATTTTGGGACAAATGATGTCACTGGAATCAATGAGGTTTTTCTCGGCTTTCGCAATGGCTTTTCGATATTCGTTGTCCTTTCTGCCAATATACTCCTATACAAAAGTAGCCGGTTTAGCAGAGAAGTCGGTTTTTCCCGATCCAGGCACGCCAAAAAGTGCTACTTGAAAAGCGAGGGGTTTTCCATCGCTGAGCGAAAGTGCTCCAGCCGCAGTAGAAAGTGCAGGCAATAAGCACATGGTTGCTGCCGTTTGCCACGATTTGGGCAGTTGGGGTTTGACCAGCGTTTGGATAAGTTTTGGCAGTTTCTTGATTGGACAGGGTAATGCCTCCGCATCCAGTGGTTGCTCCTTGATATTGACTTGTTGCTGGTTTGCTTGTTGTTTCGTTTCGATGTGGTTCTGTCCCCAGTTGATAAGTCCAAAGCGTTCTTTCTCATCCAGTCCGAGCGTAGGTAAATGTTTGAGCATGAGGTTCTTGTTGTCCGTTATTTGCGCAAGCTCTACGACATACTTTTTGTAGGTATTGTGTCGTTCCCCGATGGGGATGTTTTCGTCGAAGGATTTGCATTTCTCAACAATGTCAGCGATTACGCTGACGTTGGGCAATTGGCGAGCGGTTTCGTCAGGAAAGTCAGACATTTCGTCCAGCCAAACGTAGTCGTAAGGTACTAAGAATCTGAGTCTTGCAAGGTCGGTAAGTATATCTACTTTGGTATCGCAGATAATGCCCGTGTTGTGCTTGATCTGCTGCATGAGTTCCTCATGAACCGCAATAAGGGTAGCACGCATGAGTTTGTGCTCAGCGTATGGTACATCAATCAAGAACCAGACTCCTGTAGCGGAACACGATTTGGCTGCAAAATGCACATTATTAGGCAGTTGGCATTTCTGGAAAGCGTTGATTTCGTCTTCAGTAAGGTGGTCGTATTCAAGACATACGAGCCCATTCCAGATAGCGTTTTCGCTGGAACGTTTGTTGCCGTCGAACTCGCAAGCATGGACAGAAATACAGGGTAGTTTCCTTTTAAGCGCAGCTTTTTTCTCTTGATAATCAGCCGCTTGCTGGTCTAATGCAGCGATAGCATTGCATGTGTTAATGACTTGAGTTGATTTCATCAACTCTTTGATTTCGCTCCAAGACTTAGGTTGTGGAGCCGAGAAGTTTTGCACCAGGCAAAATTTGTTAAATTTTGAATTTGACATGATAAAAAATAAATTAAAAATTGAGGAAGCGCACTATGCACTACCAAAAAAATATCTCGAAAAAAACTTTCACCTTTCAGTGAGCGAAACAAAAAAAATAGTGTGGTATGGTTGTATAAAAGATATATAACCTATATATAAAAGGTGAAAGGTGAAAAGTTTTTTTGTACACTGATTTTTCGTGTACACCTTAATTATATAGTGTTTTTTAGAAAATCCAAGTAAATTTTTCGATTTTCTTTATTACTATTATTATTTATTGTTTTTGAAAAAAACAGTGTTGTTTGCTTTTGTAGAATGACAGTACAAAGGTACTAATTATTCTTGAAACAAAAAAACGAGGGGGCAAAAGATGAAATTTTGCATTTTATTGCGAATTTATTTGGTTAATTCAAAAAAAAGCAGTACTTTTGTGGCGGCATTGAATCAATTTGCGTTTAGCGTCGCGGTGTGCTCTGCGAGCCCCCAAACCAATAGTGGTGAGGGGAATATATTAAAATTAAAACTTTTATGAAAAAAACTCAATTATTCAATGTTAACGGCGACGCCGTTGATGTAAGCGCTTTTCGCGCACTTGTAAGTAATGAAGCTCTGATGTCTGACTACTTCGGTGGGAAGGCATTCAAACGCGCCTCTCTGTCATGGACACGAGATTGGTGTGAGAAGGAGCTGAGAAAACGAACTCGACATGTTCAGAACCTACAAACGCTCCATGCGTATTGTGTGGCAGAACAGAGGACGTTAGACGAACAAGCGGAAAGAGAAGCAGCGGAGGCGTAGAAGCCCGTGGCAAACGTGCCCAGTGGCACGTTTGTTGTTTTTTAGGCAGATGATTAGCCAGAGATTTAGGCTAATTAGTAGCCTGAGAAGTAATTGATTTACAAGCCTTTTAGCCTAAGGGTTAAGTTGATAGTAGGTAGCCTATTTTTTAAGTGTGAAAATATATGGAAACACAAGCCGAAGATAAAATATCGCATAGACTGCTATTGTGTCTAACAGTTTTGCAACAAGAAGTGCTTGATAAGAGCAAAGATGACTTTACCAATGAGAAAGTGAAGCGATTTGTGGAGTGTGTCCAAACATACGCACAGGTACACACGAATGCGTTTGTAACTTTGGTATTCGCGAATAATTATATGGCAGCACACCATTTCCTTCGATTGATGTCGGATTGTGCCTTGCGGGTGTATGCGGTTTCCCTATTCAAAGGAAAGAATTTAGAAAAGTGTATGGACATGTTTTTTCAAGGAGAAGAACCTAAAAAATATCCAAAATATAAAAACAAAAAATTAGAATCTGCGTATATAATTGAGTTGGTCAAACAAGAAATCGCACAAGAAAGACAAGACATTGAACCCCATTGGCTTGAATATATTTTATTTTGCCAAAAAGAAGGCAACTTTAGCACGCATTTATCGCCTTTCTATCTATCTGATGAATCCGATAAATTGACGAATATCCTAAAGGCTGATGTGATAGGTTTTTATACTTCTTTGCTTGTTTTCTTGGGCAGTTTGCTTTCCCGCCTAAAATAATTCACCTTTCACTTTTCAGTGATTTATCTATCGTTTTTCAAAAATATCATTCGCTTTATTTGTATATATCAGAAATTTTAAGTACCTTTGCACGATATTTGGTATCAAAGGCACAATGCGAAGTGACGCATACAAACAATGTGAACAAATGAAAAATATAGCCTTCATAGTAAACCCCATATCTGGCACACGGACGAAAAATCGTGTCGCTAAATTGATTCGCGAGCTATTGGATCCACACCAGTTTGCTCCCACCGTAGTAGTAACCGAATACGCTGGTCATGCAACACAATTAACCCGTCAGTTCGCCATGCAAGACTATTACGCCGTAGTAGCCGTAGGTGGCGACGGCACCGTCAACGAGGTAGCCAGTGGGCTAATAGGCACACACACCGCACTCGGCATCATTCCTAACGGCAGTGGCAACGGTTTTGCTCGTCATTTGGACATTTCCACCCGCATGAACCGAGCCATCGAAATGCTCAACACCAGCGAATCCATCTACGTAGATTATGGATTGGTGAACGACAAACCGTTCTTCTCCACCTGCGGTGTAGGCTTTGACGCCGTAGTAGCCCAGGACTTCTCCAATAGCGAGCGCGGTATCAAAGGTTACATACAAAGCATATTCAAAGATATATTTCAATACAAGCCCGAGACCTACCGTCTAAAAGGCAAAGATATAGACCAAACGACTACGGCATTCCTCATCAACTTTGCCAACGCTGGGCAGTGGGGGTACGATGCCTATATCGCACCGAAAGCCAGCATACAGGACGGCTGGCTGGATGTAGCCATTGCAAGCGAATTTCCTCTATTGGTTGCACCCGGGTTGGCATTACGCCTCTTCACCAAAACGATAGATGAGACATTGCATCTCCACACTCTTCGCGTCAAAGAGCTTACACTCACTCGCCCCAGCGAAGGTGTAGCACACATAGACGGTACCCCAGTCACTTTGCCAGCGGAGTTGCATGTCAAGATAGTAGAAGATGGACTCAAAGTGCTGGTAAAAAAACGTTTTTAATATGACTATAAAAATCATTAACAAGAGCAATAACCCATTGCCAAGATACGAGAGTGCACAGGCAGCAGGTATGGATATTCGTTGCCACATAGCAGAGCCCGTGACCCTACACCCCCTTGAACGTAAACTTCTTCCAACGGGTTTGTACATAGAGTTGCCCGTTGGCTACGAGGCACAGATTCGTCCTCGCAGCGGTTTGGCCCTCAAGCGCGGACTGACCGTGCTGAACACCCCTGGCACCATTGATGCAGACTACCGTGGCGAGATTGGCGTTATCCTCATTAACCTCAGCAACGAGCCACAGACCATAGAATCAGGCGAACGCATCTGCCAGATGGTCATAGCCAAACACGAACAGCCCCAACTGATAGAAGTGGAGATTCTCGGCGAGACCGAACGCGGTGCAGGCGGTTTTGGACATAGCGGTACTAATTAAGCATTTGAATTAAGCATTTTGAATTTAGGACATAGAATATTGTTAATCGTATGGGTATTGCTCGGAGGAGCAAGGCTGCTATCATTGCATGCAACACCTACCCCTACAGATACCCTCACTACAGAACGCAAGCAACAGTTCCTATACTACTTTTACGAGGCAGAGCGACTCATTCAATTGCAGAAGATAGATGAGGCGAAACCTATCATAGCATTTTGCTACGCCCTCAATCCCAACGACGCCACGACAAATAACTACATGGGACTCTACGCGCAACAAGAGCAAGATGCCCAAGCGATGGCATACTATTTTCGTCGTGCCTACGAGCTCAACCCCAAAGAGTACTGGTACAACCACCACGTCCTACAACTGAAAAGCGAAGACAAGAAGACCCAACAAGAAGCCGTCAAGCAAATGGCTGCATTAGCCAAAGAAGATACAGCCAACGCCGAATTACACGAGGTTCTACAGAAAGCCTACATTATGCTTGAGCAGTATCGTCCAGCCCTAGAGTTACAAGACCGATTGGACTCTATCAACGGCTACGACGCCATGAGCGCCATGCAACGCTACCGCCTCAACGCCCTCATGCGCCATTACGAACAAGCCATTCGCGAGATAGAGCGATACTTAGAACAGGATCCCGACAACTATCAGTTCCAAGTATTTCGCATGCAACTCTACGAGCAGACACAACAACCACCAGCCAAGATGATTCCAGCCTACGAGGCCGTACTCAGTATGGACTCACGCAATACCCTCGTTATGAACAACCTGGCATGGAACCTCTGCCTCATACGCAAAGATATGCTCCGTGCAGAACAACTATCGCGTACCACAATCATGCGCGAGCCGACCAACCCTATCTACTTGGACACCTACGCCTGGATCATGTATCTGCTGGGCGACTGCCAATCGGCACTGTTCTACATAGAACGCGCCATAGAACACAGCACAGAGGAAGTGGACAAAGAAATACAAAAACATTACAACGAAATCAAGAAAAAATGCAAATAAGACGACTATTCATACCTGTTCTGCTGATTATCACTACGGTAATCCTCTCGTCCTGCGCCACCAGTCGCCGTGCCACCTCACGCTACCAGACCATGACAGAGCGCGCTCAGGTGACCCTCACACTGGATCAACACCGCTACAGCATGAGTAGTACAGTACGTGTGTGGCGCAACGAGTTAGTCCTCATATCCGTACAACCGATGTTGGGCATAGAGATGTTTCGCCTCGAAGCAACCACTGACAGCGTATTCGTCTTCGACAAGATGAACCGCAAATATGTGGCATTATCATACCCCGATATACGACAAACATTCAATACCCAAATATCCTACAAGACCATACAAGACTTTCTAACACACCCCACAGCCAAAAACGACGCACCTATACAGTTGCAGTTTACCTCTGGTAAGCACCAACTCAACTTGTCCTGCACCTTCTCCCACAGAGAGCAGAATACCCTGCAAGCACCGACACGCACAAAAACCGATAAATATCAACAAGTTACACTACGAGAAATACTACCACTATGAAATTGAGGACCATCGTATATATACTCAGTTGTCTATGCTTGCTACCCGTCACGGCGCAAAACGTCAAGGAGTTGCAACGCCAACAACAAGAACTGCAAGAGCAATTGGCAGAAACCGCCAAAATGCTCAAGCAGACCAAGCAGAACGAGACAGCCACCGAGAACAAACTCAACCTGCTAAATAATGACATCAAAACGCGCAAAAAACTCATCCGCAACATCCAAGGCGAGATAAACGCCCTCAACGGCGAGATGGGCACACTGCGCCAAAAACGTACCGACCTACAAAAAGAGTTGGAAGCATGCAAAGAAGATTATGCTCGCTTAGTACGCGAGACACACTACGCCGACATGCAACAATCCCCTTTGCTCTTCCTGCTCTCCGCTAACAACTTTCAACAATTAGTGCGACGCGTACAATACATGCAGCAGTTTGCCGCATACCGCAAAGAACAAGTCAAGAAAATAGAATCACTACAAACCGAAATCGACATTCAGAACAACCTGCTCACCCAACGCAAAAACGACCGCTCCACCGCACTACAATCGCAAAAACGCGAACAAGATAAACTCACACGCGATGAACGCAAACAAAAAGATATGCTCAAATCGCTGAAAAAACAAGAAAAAGACCTACTCGCTCAACAAAAAGAACAACAAAAAAAGGTGGATGCACTCAACAAACAAATCGAAGAAATGATTGCCAAACAAGTGCGCACCACCACAACCCTAACCCAAGAGCAACAACTCATAGCAAGTGGCTTCGAAGCCAATCAAGGACGGCTACCTTGGCCCGTAGAGAAAGGATACATCAGCGGATACTTTGGCAAACATCAACACCCTATTCATGAACATGTGACCATCAACAACAAAGGCATATACCTGCAAACCGTCAGCGGAGCCAATGCAAGAGCCATCTACGAAGGCGAAGTCACCAGCTGCGCATTGGTTGGAGATGCATACGCCGTCATCGTACAACATGGTAACTACCGCAGCGTCTATTCACCACTCAAAAAACTACACGTCAAACAAGGCGACAAACTCGTAGCCAAACAAGCCATAGGGGAGATCGTGACCAACACCAACGACGACAACAAGACAGAACTATACTTCCAAATATACAAAGACCGCACCATACTCAACCCTGGTTTGTGGTTGGCACAATAATCTATTCAAAGAGCAAAAATTCTAAAAATTATAAGATATGAAAACAACAAAAATACTAAGTTTGCTACTGGTAATAGTATTGCTCAGTGGCTGCAAAAGAGACAATTGGTTAGACTGGAAAATGCAAAACGAGATGTGGCTGGCACAAAACGCAAAGAAAGAAGGCGTTATAACCACCCCAACAGGACTGCAATACAAGTGTATTGACCCAGGACTGAACAACGGCTCTGCAAGACCCGACAACGCCAAAATAGTGACCATTGATTACACTGGTCAGTTGATCAACGACTATGTATTCGACTCTGCCAACGGCGCAATCATGCAAGTGAACTCCGTAGTGGCAGGCTTTGCCGAAGGACTCAAGAAAATGCATCAGCAAGGTATCTATGACTTTTATATCCCATACTATTTGGGCTATGGTCAAAGTGGCAACGGCACAGAAGGCACAGAAAAATTCATACCACCCTACTCTACACTGATTTTCCGTGTACATTTGCGTAGTGTAAACTAATGAAGCACCTCGGTTTTATCATCGGTCTGACACTCGTACTAACCTCGTGCGAGGATGTCAATCGCAGAAGTTCAGTGCCCAATGTGCGCGTGAACTATACACTCAACATCACAAGCGAACATCCTCATTTTGTGCGAGAAAATGGATTTCAGACTATGACCGTAACCAAAAGACGCTACCAAAACGATTTGATTGGTTACGCGGGATTGCTCATTTGGGTGGGTATGGACAACCAATATTATGCAGCTGACCTCTGCTGCCCGTATTGCGTGCAAGCGAAAAAACCAATAGAAGTGGATGGCATATTCGTCATGTGCCCAGCCTGCGGCGAACAGTATGATATAAGTTATGGTTTTGGTCATCCTACTAAGGGAGTTACCAAAGAACCCCTGAAACGATACAGCACCTCCTTCCAAAATGGAGTAACTGGTAGGGAACTTCATATATATAACTAAGAAACAATATGCTCAGTATTTACAAAGCATCAGCAGGTAGCGGAAAAACACATACCCTCACACGAGAGTATCTGTTAATGTTGTTTCGCAAAGATCCCAAACCGAATAAAGATTCCAAACAAGATGCCCATTTCACACCGCATAGTCGCATTTTAGCAGTCACATTTACTAAAAAAGCAACTGCGGAAATGAAAGAACGAATACTGCAGGCACTCTACACCCTATACAAAGCTCCCTCTGAATCACCATTTTATAACGACTTAGTCCAGCATTTCCAATTCGATGCATCGACTCTGCAAACACAAGCAAAGAAGTTGCTGATTGCGATTCTAAAAGATTACAACCATTTTGCAGTGTCCACCATTGATGGCTTTTTTCAGCAAGTGATTCGCACATTCGCCCTTGATTTAGACTTGTCCACCAGCTACGATATTGCCTTGGACGGCGATGAAGTGGTGCAACAAGCCGTGGACGACATCTTCCGCCGTATTCGTCAGCAACAAGAAGGAAACGCAGATATTATTTCGTGGATTACCGATTTCGCGCAACATAACATGGATGAGAACGGCAACGGAAACCTCCACCGCAGCATTAGCGAATTTTCGAAGCAACTCAACAAAGAAGAAGTCAAACGACACATCGAACAACTACACGACTTTTTCAAAAACAGACAGAACATCAAACAATATCAAGCACTCCTTTCTACTATAATAACCTCTACAGAGAACAAGATCATAGCCATCCAACGTCAAGCACTTCCCCTCATTGATTCGCAGGAAGGTATCAAACAGGATGCAGTATCCACATTCCGCAAACCTCTCCAAGAACTACTAGACAAAGGACTCAACAAAACCTTCCTCAAAGTACTTGATCAGCCAGAAACGCTATACACTAAAAGCAAGACCACCAAGGCACAGCAAGCAGCTATTCTCTCCCTCTATGAGTCACATCTACAACCTCTCTACCAAGAGATGGCCAACATCTTTGAGAAAGGACTTGCTGATTACTATACCGCTACTGCTATTTCACAATACCTCTACACCGTCGGATTGCTACAAGATGTGGCAGAACAAATAAATACGACCAACCAACAGATAGGACGCATACCTATCGCCGATGTCAATATGCTCATTCACGATGTCATAGATGAGCAAGATGCACCTTTCATCTACGAACGAATGGGGCAACACCTATACCACTATATGATTGATGAGTTTCAGGACACAAGTTCGCTACAATGGCAGAACTTCTACCCCCTCATCAGCGAAGCCGAAAGCAAGGGCTCAGATAGTCTCATCGTGGGCGATGTCAAACAGAGTATTTACCGTTGGCGTAATTCCGATTGGAAACTACTTGCTGGCGTGCATAATGAATTCCCCAATGTCAAGCAACCACCGATGATTGACAACTGGCGTAGCGCCAAACTACTAATTAAAGAAAATGAGTTACTCATCGGTGAGTATGCCAAGTGGGCTGCAAATAAACTCGGGTTTGGGAACCAAGAAGAATATATAAACTCACCTTTTGCAAACTACCTACCAGAAGCCATCCACCAAGAAGCCCAAAAAGACTACCCTGGATTATTCCAACTGCAATTCTTTGACGCCAAGGCAGAGGACCTCATAGAGCAAACCCTGCAAGCCATTGATGCACAACTACAAGCCCTCAAGCAAGAAGGCTGGGAGTGGAACAATATCGCCATGCTCGTGCGCCGAGGCAATGATGCCGAACTGCTGGCACGCTACCTCATCGAGAAGGGCTATCCCGTAGAGTCCGCAGAAGGCATGCGCATCCAGTCACACCCTGCTGTGCAATTATTGGTGGCACTCATGCAACAACACCTGCAACCTAAAAATGAGATTGTCTCCCATATCATTCATACACTACATGCGCCATTAACCGAAGAACAAACAACCGCTATTCACAATGCATTGACACTACCACTATACGAAGCGGTACAACAACTCATCAGCTTGCTTCAGTTATCTAAGCAAACAGGCGCACTACCCTATCTGACCGCCTTCCAAGATCAAGTCTACCAATTTACCCAGAAGCGCGTTTCCGACATAGCCTCTTTCCTCGAGTATTGGAAGAAGAAAGCCATCAAAGCTACTATCCCTTCCTCACCTGTCATCAATGCGATACGCATTCTAACTATCCATAGTTCCAAAGGACTGGAGTTCGACATCGTTATGCTTCCATTCCTCAATTGGGATATTCAGCGCACTCATATCGGCGAAATATTTTGGTGTCAGCCACAAGTAGCACCTTTCAACAAAATGCCACTCGTAGCAGTTCCCCTCTCATCTAAACTGCTCAAAACGCATTTTGCGGAGGAGTATATCAACGAAATCATTTCACAATATATTGACAACCTCAACCTGACATACGTGGCATTCACTCGTCCCAAAATGCGCCTCTACGCTTACGGACAAATGTACACCACAACCAAGGACAACAAACCTCAGATTAGCAAGATCAGCCACTTGCTCTCCTATCTATACGACCAAGTGATAGCAGAAGACTCCTTACTCTGTAACGAGGATAATGTCTATACCTACATCCAAGCCGATACCGACCAAACACTCAAGCCATCCGATACCGATAGCCATAACACCCGAGAGGCAGAATACATATCCTCGCCCATTAGCAATCGCCTCATACTGCGCAGTCGGGTAGAAGATGACTTTGCAGCAGATACACCACTGGAGACCATCGACCTAGGTATTCTGATGCACGAGTGGTTAGCCCAAATCAATATATGGCAAGATGCTCAGCCTGCCATAGACCGTATGGTAGCCGAAGGACGAATCACCCCCGCGCAACAAACAACGATGCAACAGCAGTTGCAAGTTCTCCAACAACTCCTGCATCGAGAGGGCAAAGAACATTGGTTCACCCATCCCAATATAGTACACAATGAAATAGATATACTCAGCACAACGGGCAAGACGCAACGCCCTGACCGTGTAATGATCGATGGAAAAAAAGCTACCATCATTGACTATAAATTTGGACAAGAGCACCCTACAATTTATCAGGAGCAATTGCGCAACTATACCCTACTGCTCCAACAGATGGGTTACACGGTGGAAGCATATATCATATACGTAGCACAACAGAAAATAGAACAAATTCAATAACAAATGATAACCAACGAACAAGTCATATCCATCGGTCGCATTACCCGAACACACGGAAAACGCGGTGAGATACAGTGCCTTACAAGCAACGAGTATTGGGATAATGCCGATGCGACTTTCCTCATTCTCAGCATAAATAATATCCTTGTCCCCTTCCGTGTACTCGATTGGCGAGGCAAAGGCAGCGACTCACTCATTTTTCAACTCGACCATATCACTGACGAACAAACAGCACAACAGTTCATTGGCTGCCAAGTTTACATGCTCTTATCGGATATGAACGAAGAAGATGAGATCATGCCTACTTGGCAAAGTTTGTTAGGATATACAGTCCTTGATACCGACCAAGGCGAGCTCGGCGTAATCACCCTCGTAGATGAAACGACCATCAATACCCTCATCACCCTCAACAACAATCAACTGATTCCTCTACACGAGGATTTTATCATCAATATCGAACCTGACAAACAACTCATCACTATTTGTTTGCCATTCATTTTCAATAAAGAGTAACGCATGCTAAAGACCACTATACAAGAGATGAATCGCCTCACCCCGGAGGCATTTCACGAGGCAAAGAAGGTACCCCTTATTGTGGTACTCGACAATGTCCGCAGCCAGCACAATATCGGTGCTGTTTTTCGCACCGCAGATGCTTTTTGTTTGCAAGGCGTTTGGCTCTGCGGTATATGCTGCTGTCCACCCAATAACGAAATTCACAAGACGGCACTCGGCGCAGAAATGACTGTGGATTGGCGCTATTTTGAGCAAACCTTAGATGCAGTCAAGGCGCTACAAGCAGAGGGTTATACCGTTTATGCTATTGAACAAGCGCACGGAGCAACCATGCTCAATGATCTGCAATTAGCTCAAAATCAAAAGACGGCTATCATTATGGGGCACGAAGTCTTTGGCGTACAGCAAGAAGTGGTAGATGCAGCTAACGGCTGTATTGAGATTCCGCAATATGGTACCAAACACTCGCTCAATGTCAGTGTCACCGCTGGTATTGTCATGTATGAACTATCTAATATGTTAAGATAATGAAAATTCTTCCTTTGAAGGGAAGTTAGGAGAGTCATGTCCAATCGTACATTAACATTATTGGCTCCAGCTCGCGACTTGGAGATAGGTATGGCAGCCATCCAAGCAGGTGCTGATGCAGTGTACATAGGTGCACCAGAGTTCGGTGCGCGCCAAGCAGCAGGTAACTCGCTGAAGGATATAGCCTCTTTAGTCGAATACGCCCATCGCTTTGGAGCACAGGTCTTAGTAACACTCAACACCCTGCTCCACGAAGACGAATATCCCCGCGCGTGCGCACTAGCGCACGAACTATATAATATAGGAGTAGATGCACTCATCATTCAAGATCTTCATTTGTTGGATTACGACTTACCACCCATTCGTTTGCATGCTTCCACACAGTGCGACAATCGTACCCCCGAACAAGTACTCCACTTGCAGCGACTCGGCTTTCGTCGTGCTGTCCTCGCTCGTGAACTTTCTCTCAAACAAATCAATGAGATCCACCACGCTATACAACACTCTACAACCCTACAGAATCCTACACCAAACATTGAACTCGAGGCCTTCGTCCACGGAGCCCTTTGCGTGAGTTACAGCGGTCGTTGCTATTTATCTGAAGTGCTGATGAATCGGAGTGCCAACCGTGGCTGCTGCGCCCAACCCTGTCGCCAACGTTACGATCTACTAGATAAAGACGGGAATGAGATTCTAGACAATAATGGTGAACCTATTCACCAACGCTATTTACTATCACTGCAAGATATGGATCGCAGCCTACACTTGGCAGAAATGATTGAAGCTGGCGTTACTACTTTTAAGATAGAAGGAAGGTTAAAAGACCGTGACTATGTGACCAACATCGTTGCTTACTACCGCCAACTCCTTGACCAACTAATTAATAGTAATCCTACCTTACAACAAGCATCTATTCCGTCTGTCTATCAGTACAATTTTACGCCTAACCCTGCTAAGACTTTTCACCGCGGACAAACCAACTATTTGCTGCATGGTCGCACGCCTAACATAGCAAACTGGCAAACACCCAAATCTACAGGCGAAAAAATCGGCAAAGTCATTGCCACTAAGCATAACGCCATTTGTGTACAACTACTCCCTAATATCACGTTGCACAATGGAGACGGTATCTGCTATGAAGATAAAGGGTTCGCTATTAACAAAATAGAAGGTGAATGGATTTATCCGAATGTTCGAATGACAGATATTGGAAATCGAATAGTAGGAACGACCTTGTATCGTAATCTTGATACAGATTTTCTGCACACCCTGAAAGTTGAACGCCGTATTCCGATAGACATACGCTTTGAAACCATAGCCAATGGCTATCATCTCACAATAGGAGATAATAGTGCTACTTTTGAATCAGAATACCAACCAGCAAGCAATCCAGAGCGCGCTCTACAAACCATCCAGCAGCAACTCAGTAAACTTGGTGACACACACTTTGTTGCTCAAACAATTACCATCATTGCCAACAATCAGGAATGTGCCAAATCATTCCCCTATTTTATCCCCATTAGCCAACTTAACCTATGGAGACGCCTACTAACCAACCACTAATGACTTGTAAGTATTGCATACTATACGAGTTAGGACATTGCAGAAAAATTAATCCAATGGCAAACGAACCACACTACCTTCGTTTGCAGAATGGCACTATCCTATCTTTAGAGTTTGACTGCAAAAACTGCGAAATGCGTATCTATAAACAACGCTGAACTCTACTGAACAACTCTATACGTTGTAACCCTTAAAACTATTAGAACCCTATAACTCATATAAATATGGCAGCACATCAAGTAAATGTATATTTTTGGCTTATTGATACCATCGCTTCTGGTCGTCTCACCCGCGAGGACATCAACCGTCGCTGGGCAAACTGCCGCTACAACGATAACCAAGAAGAAGAGTTCCCTGAGCGCAAATTCCACCGTTATAAAGAGGAGATTCAGGAGATCTTTGATGTAGAGATTCGTTGCAATCGAAGCCAAAACTACTACTATATTGACAACAAAGATGACATCTCTGGTGGTTTCACCCGCAAGTGGCTGCTCAATGCTATGGCCGTCCACTCCATGATGGATCAGGCGCAAGAGATGAATGACTGCATTCTCTACGAAGATATTCCTGAGGGTACGCAGTACCTCAGTCTGATAGTCGATGCTATCAAGCAACGTCATCAACTGCGCTTCACCTACCACAGTTTCAATAGCCAAGAGCAATACGAACTGACACTGGCTCCCTACTGTCTTAAGGTATTCAAACAACGTTGGTATGTGGCAGGTTGCCCCTCTACTCACCCCACCGAGACACGTATCTATGCCCTTGACCGCGTGAAAGAGATGCGCCCAACAAACCAGCCATTTGAGTACCCAAAAGACTTTAATGCTCAAGCATTCTTCTCCCCATATTACGGTGTTTTCCGAGACCAACAACCCACGCGGATAATCATCGAAGCTACACAACGCTCAGCTAAGTTCCTAAGACTACTCCCTTTACATGCCTCACAGAAAGAGGTGCGCCAATTCCAAGGAAACACCTTCTTTGAGTATTTCATAGCTCCTACCTTTGACTTCATTCAAGAGTTACGCACCCACGGAACAGACATCCGTGTTAGAGAACCCCAAAAACTAGTTCAACTATTCCGCGACGAAGCAGAAAAGGCATACCAGATGTATTGCCAGTGAACCCGTCAAGAACCCGTAATCGACGAGGTAAACACAAGGAAAACTAAAAAAAGTGCAAAAAATGCACTTTTTTTTGTATTTTTTATTAGCTTATGACAAGTTTTGACAGTTCGTAGTAGTACCTTTGCACCGTCAAACAAAAAAATAAAGTATTAACCCTACAAAATGTACTACTATGCAACTGGAATTTAACTTCAATCAAAAAGACTTGCAGACCAATGCGAAAGAATTTTTTAGCAATATGTATAGCATTCTAATATGGATGCAAATCCTCTCACAGCAAGCATAACCAGGCTCCAACAAGCCTACCACATTAAAACAATAATATTCACTTTAAATTTTAACCATTATGATTTCAACCAACAACAAGGTGAATTTACTCACCGCTCAAAACAGTAGTATCAATCCAACAAACAGTATTACTGAAATTCAACCCAGCCGTATGCAAAACTATCGTCTGCACCTCCGCACCATCACAAACGGTCTGATCGAAATGGCGAAAGCAGCAGGTCGCACCAAATACACTTGCAATCAGCTATTGCGCGAATGTTACAATCTTGTAGATGCAGAATTTCATACCTACGACGAATGGAAAGAACAAGGTGCATTTGTACGTCGCGGAGAACACGCCTATCTCTTTTGGGGCGCACCTGTTACTAACGAAAGAGGTTTCCGCTACTGTCCAGTAGAGTTCCGTTTCAGTCGCGATCAAGTACGTTTCAAAGAAGCATAGTATCATCCAGAATTGCCCATTAAGTCGGGCGAATCAAAAAGGGCTACCTAACCTCTGTTAGATAGCCCTTTTGATTATATGAGAATTACATTATTTCACTTGTGCACCAAGTACGTTGTAAACATTCTCACCACGAATAATCATCAATTGACCATTCTCAATTACCTTAACAGGAATTTCTACAGTCACAACATCCTCTACACCAGTGCTTGCATTCTCAAGGGTCACTACAACTTGAGTTGCACGTACTTGGTTAGTAGAAGCAGTAAAGGTAATAGCATCAGCAGCACCTGTCCAAGTACCTACTGCACCAGAATATGCGTACTCGCCGCCATCTACTGTGAAGCAACCAGGACCATACTTAGCATCGTCGTTAGCTGTACAAGTAAACTCAACCTTCACGATATTACCTACAGTAGAAGTAAGGGTGAGAGTTTGATTCTTGTAAACGCGATAATGCATTTCGTTATTGTAAGTACCGAGGATACCAGAACTTACTTCCATAGTCACACCAGACTTAGTGATTTGATATGCAGTAGCGTTGTCAGAGTTTGTACCAGCGTTACCTTGATCTACATCAGCATCGAAAGTAACAGCGCCATCAGTTGTTGGAGGAGTTGGAGGAGTTACAGGATCATTATTGTCTTCGCCTGCAGTAATAATAGTATATGTGCCACCAGCATTTACCTCTGGGGTATTGCTCATAAAGTTAACCAAAGTACCTACTACCTCTACATAATCGCCAACTGCCACATTGATATCAGCTTCATTTACTGGCTTAACACGGTAACCTTGCAGTACTTTACCGCCATCAGGGGTGTCTGCCATCCAGAAAGAGATATTGCCATATTGCTCAGAATAAGCAGTCTTAATCTCTGTTACATAGCCACGGATGGTATAAGTCTCTGTAGTAGAAGTCTCACCTGTAGCCTCGCAAATAGCTACTGCCTCAGCGCAAGTGATTACACCTTCTGCTGGAGGAGTTACAGGATCACTATTGCCTTCCTCTTTGAGTTCGATCTCTTCCTCTGTAGCATCTTCCATTGCATATACATTAGCTACAGTGTTGATCTTATATGTCTTGCCGTCTTCACCTACGAATGTACCTACGAATGAATAGTTATTTTCATTGTCTACATTCTTAATAGTCAGAGTAGCAGCAATGCTCTCATCATTCCATATACCATTAACTTCATAAGTCTCCTCATCAAGTGTGGTACCATACAATGCGAGAAGCAAATCGTAAGTACCATTCAAAGATGTTTTATTCTTTGCCTCAATACCCAAGAATACGATTGGCATCAAATAATTCTCACCAGCCTCATCTTTGTTATACAATTGGATATCCCAATAAGTAAAACCATCTTCTTCAATGTAGTAAGCATCAGCGTATGGCAGGTTTTTCACATTCACAACGTCACCATTATCACCTCCAATTACCTCGATAGAAGTAGGAGATTTAATACCTGCAACACCGAAATATTTCTCCAAATTACCGCAGATAAGTACCTCTTTACCGAGCATATCTGGATTCTCAACCAAGTTGAATGCATCACGCAACTCACCCTTAGGCAATTGTACCGCAACAATATTAGTAGTTTCACCCACTACACCTGCAATCATGAGGTTAGTACCTTGAGTAGCTACGGTACCATCGCTATTGGTTGAGCCTACGAAAGGAGCCTCGGTGTCCAAACCACTTTGAATAGAAGCACCATTTACTTGACCGATAATGAAACCTTTTACGTAGTGAGGACCTTTACTTGTGTTGTTCAATGCCAATACATCCTCTACGGTATATGGGTTCTCTACTGTACCCTCACCTACCAAATCAGTTGGAGGGGTTGGAGGAGTAGGAGGAGTTGTACCACCATCAGCTGCTGTAATAACGGTATAGGTTCCTTTTTCTACCTCGTTTGTAGTGTTGTATTGTTTCAACTTACCTACAAGCTCTACATAGGCGCCAACTGCGAACACCTTATCAGCATCTGTGAGAGGTGCACAGCTATATGCTTGAAGCATATTGCCACCATCTTTTGTGTCGGCAATCCAGAAGGTAGCAGTACCATATTGCTCGCTCCAAGCATACTTAATCTCAGTTACATAGCCACGGATAGTATAGGTCTCTGTAGTAGCAGTTGTTCCCGTTGCTTCGCAAATAGCTACTGCCTCTGCGCAAGTGATAACACCCTCTGGATTCTCTGGTGTCTCAGGGTTCTCTGGGTTCTCAGGTGTCTCAGGAGTCTCTGGGATCTCAGCGCCATCAGTTGCTACAACGATTTGAGTAGCACGTACTTGGTTAGCAGAAGCCGTAAAGGTAATCTCGGTTGCGCTACCAGTCCATGTACCTACAGCGCCACCATCATTGGTGTAGTCGCCACCATCTACAGTGAAGCAACCAGGACCATACTTCTCAGAGCCATTAGCGGTACAGGTAAACTGAACAGAAGTGATGTTACCTGCTGTACTGGTGATCTTCAAAGTTTGATTCTTGTAAACGCGATAGTGCATTTCGTTGTTGTAAGTACCCAAGATACCTTGAGACACCTCTACTGTCACACCACTTTTGGAGATAGTGTACGCAGCAGCATTGTCGGAGTCTGTACCCGCATTACCTTTGTCTGCATCAGCATCAAAGGTAACAACGCCTGCAAAACTCATCATACTGAAGAGTAGTGCACTGAAGAACATTGTAAATTTTTTCATACTGAATAAATTTTAAGTTATTATTAATTTTTGTTATAGTTACTTCAAGAAAAGCATGCAAAGGTACAAATAATTATTCACATACACAAAAAAATTTGCATTTTTCCGCAAAAAGTCGTACCTTTGCAGCAAATTCTGAAAATTATGGCTAAAATTCTTATCATTGATGACGAGCGTGCCATTCGCAACACGCTCAAAGAGATTTTGGAGTTCGAGGGTTACTCAATCGATGTAGCCGAGAATGGTCGTGTAGGTTTAGACCGTGCACTAACAGGAGCATACGATCTGATTTTTACCGACATCAAAATGCCTGAGATGGATGGTATGGAGTTTATGGCTAAGTACCGCGAAGGCATGGCGCAGCACAATAGCGAAGAAGTTCCCGTCGTTGTCATCACAGGTCATGGTTCTGTGGACACTGCCGTAGAAGCGCTCAAAGGAGGGGCGTTCGATTTCATACAGAAACCACTGGATCTCAATAGATTACTCCTAACCACCAAGCATGCGCTTGACCACAAGTCACTGGTTCAAGAAACCAAAGTACTACGTAAAAAAGTAGGTAAACGCAACCAAATGATTGGAGAGAGTGCTGCCATTGAGCGTGTGCGCGCTATTATAAATAAGGTAGCACCCACCGAAGCGCGCGTACTCATAACAGGTTCCAATGGTACTGGCAAGGAAGTCGTAGCACACCTCATCTACGAGAATAGCCAACGCGCCAAAGGTCCTATGGTGGAGGTTAACTGTGCTGCTATCCCAAGCGAGCTCATTGAGAGCGAACTATTTGGACATATCAAAGGTAGTTTTACAGGAGCGGTCAAAGATCGTGCCGGTAAGTTCGAACAAGCAGACGGGGGAACACTCTTCCTCGATGAGATTGGTGACATGAGCCTCTCTGCCCAAACTAAAGTACTGCGTGCGCTACAAGAGAACGAAATCACACGCGTGGGCAGCGATAAAACAATCAAGGTCAATGTGCGTGTAATCGCCGCTACCAATAAGAATCTCAAACTTGAGATTGAAAAAGGCAATTTCCGTGAGGATCTCTACCATCGTCTCAATGTCATACCTATTCATGTCCCAGACCTCAAAGATCGAAAAGAAGATATTCCTTTGTTAGTCAATCACTTTATCCATCAGATTTGTGCAGAGCAAGGTTGGAAAAGCAAAAACATCAACGATGACGCTATTCAGGCCCTGCAACAACATCATTGGCCAGGTAACATCCGCGAGCTCCGCAATGTGATTGAGCGACTCATCATTCTATCTGCGGATACAATCACCGCAGAAGATGTGAATTTGTACATCTAACTACCACTCCGTGATTTTAAAGGAAATCAGCATACTCAACTACAAGAATATCCGAGAAGCCACCCTCCGCTTCTCGGATAAACTCAACTGCTTTGTCGGGCTCAATGGGCAAGGCAAGACCAATCTACTGGATGCCATTTATTACCTCAGTTTCACCAAGTCGGCATATAACGCCATTGATAGTCAGAATATTATGCACAATGAGGATATGGCCATGATACAAGGGCGGTATGTCTTTGACCATTCTTCCGAAGACGAGGTCATATCATGTGGCATTAAACGCGGTGTCAAGAAGCAATTTCGTCGCGGAAAAAAAGACTACAAACGCCTCATTGAGCATATCGGACTTATTCCGCTAGTCATGGTCAGTCCGCAAGACAGCGAACTCATCAGCAAAGGTAGTGACGAGCGCAGGCGTTTCATGGATGGTGTCATATCACAATACGACAAATCCTACCTTGAGCATCTCATGCTATATAGTGCCCTGCTCAAGCAGCGCAACGCCTTACTCAAACAATACGAAGACCACCCCCATCAAGCGCCAGCCGAACTCTTTGAAGTACTTGAGATACAGATGGTTGAGCATGCATTGTATATCTACGAGAAACGCACCAACTTCATCCAGCGCTTCATTCCTGCTTTCCAAGCCATGTACACTGCTATCTCAGGAGATAGCGAACAAGTCTCCTTGCAGTACGTATCTCAGTTACAAGAGCGCGACCTACAAGAGTCCCTCGCACGCACACGCCAACGTGACCTCGCGGTAGGTTGGACAACCCAAGGTGTTCACAAAGATGAATTGGACATGTCTCTTGGCGACTATCCCCTCAAACGCGTAGGTAGCCAAGGACAGCAAAAATCCTATCTTCTGGCTATGAAATTGGGACAAGCCATCTTCCTCGGCAAACCTATCTTGCTCTTAGATGACATTTTCGACAAATTAGACGCGGAGCGTGTAGAACGTATCATTCGTTTGGTTAGCAGCGAACAATTTGGACAGATTTTCATTACGGATACCGATCGTCAACACCTGACCACCATGCTTGAGAAATCACCAAACATCGCTACCACTTTTCAGGTTACAAACGGTCAATTCACCGAAAAGTCACTTTAAATCCTATCCTTTACACCTTACACTTTATACCTCGCGCAGCGACGCATCCCGCCGTAGGCGCATAACCTGCGCGGAGCGCACATAACCAACATTATTTTATCCCTTTTCTTTGGAAAAAAGTACCTTTCTTTAATAATCGCGTGCATGCGCACGTGAGAAATTTGCATATTTCAAATACTTATATTAATTTTGCAGCGTATTTTGGATTTATATGCGCCATTTTCATTGTATAAATCTTAAAATATAAACATTTGACATTGAAATATTAACAAACAACATACTTTATGAAGAAATTCTACTCAGTAGTACTTTTTGCGATACTCTGCTGTGTCGCAAGTAATGTGCTGGCGCAACAAGTGCCTAACGCCAGTTTCGAAGAATGGAATGGCGAGAAATTCGATGGAAATATTCAACCCTCTAATTGGTACGTCAGCAATATCAGCCAAGCAGGCTTCAACTTCAACTTGGCTCACCAAGAGGCAGGTCATACTGGTTCCTATAGTCTGATGGTCAAGGACACCGAGGTAGGAGCGATGGGTATTACCGAATTGTCTCCAGGTTACTTCTCATTAGGCAAATCATGGACGTATATCAAGGGTATAGACACCAAGTCAGCCACAGCTGGTATCTCAGGTGGTTTGGATTGGTCACACCGCCCTGACTCTGTGTCCGTTTGGATCAAACGAACAGGTCCTCATACCGACAAGGAGGACTTCTACATTCTGTATTACGCATGGAATGGTACAGCCAAGGCTGACCAATACAAGAGCAAGGACGGTGGTTGTGCCGATACAGGTACCAAGATTGACGAGGAGAGTGACGTTCGCCAAGCGCTCAATGCTAACGTCTGTGGTACTGACGAGAAGGCCAACCAGATTGCCGAAGGCATGTGGCGTGAGCGAAACACCTATGCCGATTGGACCAATATCCGTGTGCCTATCTACTATTTCAACGACGAGGTGCCTGCCAAGATGAACCTTCTCTTCTCGGCTTCCAACTATCCTAACTTCCGCGAGAACACGGGTTTATATAAGGATAATGCACTCTACGTGGATGACATTGAGTTTATCTATTCATCCAAGATTGACAAACTCTATATCCGCGAGCGTGAGTGGAAGGCTTTTGACCCTAACAGCTCAGAGGAGCAAGTCTATTCAGTAGGCAAAGCCACCGAGATTCCTTCTGTCTTCGGTGTGCGCGGTGTAGGTTCGCTCACCAACGCGCGCGGCGACAAGGCCACTTTCGCAGGCCGCAAGCTGACCAACGAGGAGTGCCAAATCGTGCAACAAGGCGCTATCGATGGCGATCCGATGATTATCCAAGTCCATGCTGCTGATGGTAGCAGTACCACTACCTATAAGATTAAGTTCGTTTCCGCAGCGTCTAACAATGCGCGCCTCGCAGATATTCAGGTCAACGGCACCACTATCGCAGGCTTCAATGCTTACCTCAACACCTACAACGTGGCGCTGCCTTATGGCACAACCGAAGTGCCTGTTGTTTCTGCTACCGCACAAGATGCTGGTGCTACTGTGACTATCACACAAGCCACCAGCACCACAGGTACTGCTACTATCCACGTAGCAGCGGCTGATGGCACGACTACCAACACCTACACCCTGAATTTCTCCGTAGCACAGCTCTCCGACAATACACTGCAGGCTATCTATATGGATGGCGAACTTGTTCCTGGCTTCACACCTACCAAGAACAACTACACCATCTCTCTCCCTCTGGGCACTACCGAAGCGCCTATCATCACTTGGCTTTCAGCTTATCCCGATGGCGAACAGACAGTTGCGCTCATCAAGAACAGCCTCGAGGAGGGTGCACAGATCACCGTCTCTGCTCCTGCGGCGCAAAATACACGTACCTACAAACTGACCTATAAGATTGAGGCTTCCTCCTACGCTTATTTGGCGGGCATCAGCCTCGACGGTCAGCCTATCGAGGGTTTCACCCCAGAGCAGACCAACTACTCCATCACCTTGCCTATCGGCACAACTACCTTGCCCGCTATCACTTGGACACAAGGCGACCCATATCAAACGGTGACACTTACCGAGGGCGGTGTGGACGGTACGACTCGTATTGTAGTTACAGCGGCAGCAGGCAATACTATTACCTATCGTCTCAATTTCTCCACCGAGAAGTCCTCTAACAACGCTCTGCAAGGCATTGCACTGGATGGCACTCCGCTAGAGGGCTTCCATCCCGACACGCTCAACTATACCCTCACTCTGCCTACGGGTACAACTACTTTGCCAGTTGTCACTTATACCCCAGGCGATGACTATCAAACAGTTACTATCAACACCAGCGCTGCCACACGCACCATTCGCATCGTTGTCAAAGCTGGCGATGGCTCGTCACGCATCTATACACTGACTTTCGAGGTAGAGAAATCAGCCAATGCGCTCCTGAAGATGATTTATCTTGACGGAGATAGTCTCGCTGACTTCACGCCTGAGCAGCTCAGTTATATCGTGGCGCTGGAGCAAGAGTTGATTCCAGACATCACAGTGGAGCAAAGTCCAGACCAGAAAGTTAATATCACCCAACCTGCCAGTTTCGGCACAGCACGTATCATGGTTCAGCCACAGGTTGGTTCACCTGTTGAATATATCATCCACTTCATTTCATCTTCCGAGCCTACTATCCCTGAGTTCGCCACCGACTCATTCCCTCTGTCATCCAACACTTCGTTGGCTGCTATCTACATCAATGGTGAACTGTATCAGGAGAACCCCACCCCTCAGACCTACACCTATACACTCCCATGGCATACTGCCCAGATGCCATCAGTAGTACCAGTAGCAGGGGCACACGGACAGACTATCACGGTGACCTGTCCTGGTCTCAACCAAACCACCACCATCCACGTTGTAGCAGAGGACGGCATTACAACTGCCGACTATGCGATTACTTTCCCTGTATTGAAGAGCAGCAATACCCAACTCGAGCTCATCGACATTGATGGTATCTCCTTCGATTACAATCCTGCCGTGCGTGAATACACGATTGTGCTGCCATACCAGACTACTGAACTTCCTGCTATCACCTTCACCAAAGCGGAAGCTGAGCAGGAGGTTGAGCTATGTACCGCTGGACTATCTTCCCCTGCCACGCTCCGCGTGACTGCAGAAGATGGCACTATGGCGACATACACCCTCACTTTCCAAACCACATACGCCAATTATGACAATATCCTACAGTCTATCATTGTAGAGAATGTCGGAGCATTGGATCTCACGAAGGGAACAGACCACATTGTCACTCTGCCATACGGCTCTACCGAACTGCATTTCTCCATTGTCAAGCAGTATCCAGAACAGTCTGTGACTATTCTCAACGGAGGTGTTTCTTCGCCTTCAACGATTACTGTCAAGGCAGACGACCCAGCTAAGGCAGAAACGGTTTATACGATCATGCCACAACTGATGACCTATCCAGAGTATTCGCTCACAAGCGTGAAGGTAGATGGTGTTGCGTTAGATAATTTTGACCCTAATATATTTACGTATGTCATTCCTGTAACTCAAAAACCCGTATTGGAGTATCAGAGTGCTACTAATATAGAGGTAAATACGTTACAAGATAACGACAAATACACTCAGGTGGAAGTAACCGACCTAATCAACACCCGCTACTATACCTTCTACTATTATTACCAGAACGATGTTATCCCTAACGGCGATTTCACGGAGTATCGTGCAGGTATCAAAAATACCAAGCACACCCAAATGCCTACAAGTTGGTATGGTTACGCGGACAAATACGATGAGTTTTCTGCCGTACTTTGGAAAGTGGACAATCCAGGTGTAGAAATCTTCAAGCTCACCGATGGTGTCTTGGGTATCAGTTGGGGCTATTGGGCTGCACTTAAGAGTTCATCGCCACTGGTTTTGACCTTAGGCAACACCGATGGCTTCAAGTATGCAGTCAACGGCGGTTCGAAAGCCTCTTTCTCGGGTGGTATTCCTTTCCGCAATACCCCTGATGCAGCGGACATTACCTATCAGTTAGTTACAGACGAACTCGACTCTAAGTTCACCTTCGTCTTTACCGACAACCAAGGCAATGCAGAGACTATCGATTATACGGCTACCGAAGTCAATTCGGGCTTTACTACCTATCGTCAAGCACTATCCAACAACAACAAGATCATTCAGCGACTTAATATCAATATCGATGCTTCTAACGGCTATATCTCTGGTACTGATGCAGGTTGTTGGACAAAGAACTATTGCGACTATGGCGATGTTATTTATATTGACCGCATTGCTTTTGTATATAGTAGCGCGCTTACGGCGCTTACCGTTGATGGTGTTCCTGCCACTTTGAATGGCAACGATTTCTCCGTAGCGTTAGAGAATGATAATGTACAATTACCTACACTGACGTTCACAGGCGAAGTCTCTGACCAGCAGCAAGTTGTAGAATGGACAGAGGGTTGGACTCTTTCTGATGCTGTGGCCACCCGCTCTGCGACTATCACCAACTATGCAGAAGACTTGTCTTCTACTACTTATACACTCACTGTCACTCGCCCTATATCCAACGACACTACTTGTACCTACACTGTGGAGGGTGAGGACTTGACTGTAGTGAAGGCTTCGCCTTACCAAACTATCACCGTTAATCGCGAGGCAACCCGTTACGCTATCACTGTCACAGCGGAAGATGGTACTTCGGCCACCTACTACGCAGATATTCAGACCCAAGCTACCTCTGCTGACCCACATTGCGAGACCATCGCAGCAGAGCCATTCCAGTACGCACCTTCTTCTGCTACGCTCGAAGGAGTGATGGAGGAGAATGACATGCTGGTGTATGAGACCACCTCTCCTTTGGACACCATCGTTATTCTGCTGACCGATACAGCTTACCAACTTGATGTGTTTGGCACTGCGGGCAGCAATCACTATCACGTTAACCGCCAGACATCCAATAATGCCTTGCTATCAGCCATTTACGTGGATAGCGCACCACTGGAGGAGTTCTACGAATCTACTTTCACCTACCAACTGACTGCCCCTCATTTGCCTACTATCACAGCCACTGCTGCCGAGCCTAATGCGTTGGTTCAGACCGCACTGCTCCGTCAGGACGACACCCACTATGTGCTCTTCATTCAGGTGACAGCTCCTGATGGTTACACCAAGCAGGGTTATACTGTGGCTATCAATATACACACGCTCCGCTCTACGGCACTGCTCAGCGACATCCGTGCTAACAATGTCAGCATCAACGGTTTCTCGCCTAAAGTCTTCACCTACGGTATAGCGATACCTGCAAATACTGCCATGCCTACCTTCAAGGCCATCACGGCGGACGGTGCTATAGCGACAGCTACTACTACCGAGCAAGGTCGCCACACCACCATCACCTACGAGGTAGTCTCTGAGGACGGCAAAGAGGACAACACCTATTATGTAGTGGTTGAGAGACTACAGTCTGCTATCTGTACCCTTGATGCTATCTATTTGGATGGTCTTCTACTTGAAGGATTCGATGCGAATATCACCACCTACCATGTAGAGTTACCTGCGGGTCCGACTCTGTTGCCAGAGCTCACGGCTACTACCAGCGACCCTGTGGCTACCCTGCAAATCGCGGTGGACACTGTCCGTTTGTTTGCTACAATCACCGTGACTGCGGAGAACAAAGACCAAAAGACCTATACGCTTTATTTCAGCATTGCTAAGAACACCGTTGCTACGCTTTCGGGTATCTTTACCGATGGCACGCTCATCGCCACTTTCGACCCAATGACTCTCAACTACACCGTCTCTTTGCCTTTCGGCTCTCCTGTGCCTACGCTCACAGCTACGCCTACTGACCCTAATGCACAAGTGCTGATAACGGCAATAGATGCTATGCAATACGCTATCCTTGTTACAGCCGAGGACGGACAGACTACGCTCAACTACACAGTCAATTTCGTCCATCTTCCATCTACCAACAGCAACCTGCTCAACATTTTCATTGATGGCGAACCTTTGCCTGATTTCAGTCCAACAGACTACGAATATACCATCACCCTGCCCTATGGTGCTCCGCTCCCAGAGGTGACATGTCAAGTGGCGGACTCTGAGCAAGTAGTAGCAGTAGAGTGGACAGAACAAAGTGTCCTATTGACCGTTATTGCAGGCGACGAAACGACTGTCAGTGAATATACCATTTCTTTTATCCACGAGTTGTCTGACAACAACTACTTGTTGTCTATTACGCTCAACGGAGAACCGCTATCCTCTTTCCACCGCGATACATTGGCATATACTATCACTTACCCCGTAGGTACAAGTATAGAGCAGTTGCTCACGGTCGAGCAAGTGATTGCGGTACCAGAGGATACATCTGCCACAGTTGCTGTACAAGAGCAGGGAACCACGCTTGTTATCATTGTCACTGCAGCCAATGGTGCTATCCGCGCGTATAGTATCGAACAAGTCATCATGCTCTCCAACGAGGCACGCCTCTCCATGATTTACCTTGATTCGGTGGCTATTGAGGGCTTCGATCCAAACATCTACGAATATACCATCAAGCTCCCACAAGGTGCTATTCTGCCTGTAGTCACTGCTACGCCTATGGATACCTTGCGTGCTACGGTAGAGTTAGGTATGGAGCAAACGCTGGAAGATGGTAGCAAACTCATTGAAATTGACGGTATTGCGCAGGATGGTACTATCTTGACTTATGCAATCCATTTCACTTTTGCCGACTGGTCTCCTACGGCGGACGCTGTGCCAGGTGACTGCCTCTTCTTCTCTGTGAGGGGGGCACACAACACTTTCCGTGCGGTGACTATCTCTTTGGGTGTTAAGTGTGCTATTTATAACTTGAGTGGTCAGTTAATCACCATGATGGATGTTCCTGTTTTGGATGTGAATTCCGTAGAAGTAGAGTTAAATGCCAATGGCGATCAAGTGATCAAAGAGGGCTCTGTGCCTAACGATGCTATTGGTGCTGACTATGTAGCCAAATCTGGTGAACTATTTATCTATATGTTCTACAACACCAACACCAAGCGCATTGGTCGTGGTGGCAAGTACATTGCTCGCTAACGACCGTATGCACTTGCCTGCTAAAAGCCCCAAGGCACCTATCCACTAACAAGGTACTACTTTGGGCACACACTCACAACAGCCACCCCACGGTGGCTGTTGTTGTTTATATGAATTTGGTTTAGATAGTTTAGGTTTATGCCACAGGCAAGGGGTCTCTCGCGGTACCTATGATGACACCTACATTTTCGCAAGAAATAATAGGTGATTAGTAGGTTATTAGTAGGTTATTAATAGGTTATTAGTAGGTTATTCCAATACTTTGAACGATACCTCACCATATTATAACCCTTATATGCTTATTATGCTCATTCACCAAGAAAAAAGTATCAATTCTTTAGATTTTTATATCACACCTTATTAATCGTACACACGCGCGCATGTAAAATTTGCACATTCCATATCTTTTTATTAATTTTGCACGCTTTTTTGCTGGATAAAAATGTCACTTAGACATTACAATCTTAAAAAAACGCACTTTTTTATTAACAAACAACACAAGTAAATATTAACTACTAATTATTAACTGAAGATGAAACAACTTGTACGCTATACCCTCACCCTCGTTGCCCTCTTCGTGGCAACCGCTAACCTCTCCGCCCAAACCTACAACGGCGGAACTTGGTATTCGTTGTATGATGCAACAGAGAGATCTATAGGTATAAACCAATCTTACACCTATTCTGTCTTTTCTCCAACAAAACAAAATCTCACTTTTGACGCAAAACGAGATGCTACGGGAATTGGGAATCTGCAAGTTGCTCCAATTATTGATGGAGCACAACAGTCTAATATATTCGATCAAAATCCTGGAAAAGTTACAAAAAAAATCTTAGGCATTGAGAGTAAAGTTGATTATACAGATAATCCTTATTCTGCAACTACACCAATTAATTTAAGTCAATTGAAGTTTTACACAAAAACTGGCGCCTCATATAAAAAATACTTTAGAAATGTCAAACTCCCTCTCGCAAAACACATTCTCCTCAACGACAACACCTCCAACGGTCAGACATGGGGTGTTTCATCCATCACGCTAACGGACAACAGCCTTGCCACCGCAGAGGGAAAAACCTCTACTTCCACCTATACCATTCGTTTCCGCTCCTTCCTCGCAAGTGGCGATATTACGATTACAAGTAGCAACCCAGAGTTCCATTTTGGCAATGGTCAGACATCTATCACATTGGGCGTGGCAAACAACTATTGCGCCAGCGTCAATGGTTCGGGCAATTGCTCCGCTACAACGCTTGGTCAAATCAGCAATTACAACAAACAAATCTACTTCTCTCCATCTGTTCAGCACAACAAGAACACTCGTTCCACCACGATCACTATCTCCGACGGAACAAGCACTGCATATATTTACCTCTCTGCTCCTGTCATTCCAACTTACTTCTTCAAGGCAGCAGCATATTCTTCTCCAGCGGAAGGAGGTTCGGCTACTGCCACTTTCGCGAACGGACAAGACAACTGCTCAGTAATTGCAACCAATTATACAACCACAAGCATGTCTGCTACCGTCACTTTCACTGCCGCACCAAAAACGGCAGATGGTTATGTCTTCGAGGGCTGGAAAAAAGACCCTGCAAACGCTACTTTCCACAAACAAGGTGCAGACCAAACTACCATCACAGAGACGATCACATCCTCTGAGCTCAATCCAAACGGATTAGCATCTCAATTGACACTATACGCCATTTACTCACGTCGCTATACAGCCAAAATTACAGGTAGCAATTATACCAACAAATTGGTGAATGACTCTTTGAAGGCTGACTATCAATTCATTAATACCCAAACGGCGATACCGACCAACTCAGAAGCAGATCCATTCTACTTCAAGATTGAACACAATTTCACAGGCAACGATACGCGCGAAGGAAGCACTCGACCTGATGAGGTCATCGCATACGACCCTACCACCAATACCATCACTGCCCTCAATGAAGGTACTGCAACCATCACCTTCTACCAAAAGAACACCAGTTCGCACGAGCCAGTGACCGAATCCTTTACCGTGCAGGTCATCAAGCACACCCCTAAATTTACTTGGAATGCTGCCAACACCCCATACTACTACGGCACATCTATTCCAAATATATTCTCTACCACCAATACGGATATTGAGACCACTTTCGTATCCGATAACGAAGCTTTTGCACGAGTAGAGAACAACACCCTGTATATCGCCAATGCCCGCGAAACGGCTACAATTACTGTTGCGCAGCAGGAAAACTATAAATGGTACAGTAAAACAGAGCTATATCCTATCTCCCCCGTTAACGCCGACAACCATGTGCCATTCAAGATTGATTCAGAAGCGAAATACAACTCCTTCAAACAATCCACCTCTAATAAGTGCAGTTGGTCAAGTAATAGTATCAAGTTCTATACAGCAGATTGGAGCGACAAGTATTATGACATCCATTTCGAAGGAATCCCTGATGTCGTAACATTCGATTACGATGCAGATTGGGCAGCAACAGATATAGAATGGTACGTGAGAGAGAGTAATGATGGTATCAACTGGTCGGATGAATTAGGTCGCTCTACAAGTAATAATGGTTCTGCTTCTGTCACTTTGCAGTCCTCAACCCGCTATTTACGTTTCTGCTATTCGGGTAACCTCAACGGCTACATTAGTAACATAGAAGTCTCCGAACGCTTCCAGTTCGAGGCCACCCCTACTGCCATTGACTTTGGCTCCGAGGGTATTACTTATGGTATGCAGTATGACACAGTCACTTTCTTGCACGCCAACGCAGGACGAATCACCAAAGCAGTCGTCACGGGTGACGATGCTAAATACTTCAACGTGACACCTGAACTTGTTCCTGGAACAGGCCGCGATTACTTTGGTAATGCTGCATTAGAGGTAACCTTCGACAACTTGGACGAAGACCGCGGTGCTACTCCTTACAACGCCACCCTCGTTATCTCGGATAATAGCGATAAGACCGAAGATATTCATATCCCACTGACGGGTATTCGTGATGGCAAGTCCACAGCCGACATTATTTGGAATCCGAATGCCTTACCTTATTACTTCAACTCTACCATTGCTAATATCGCATACTCTACCAATAGAGATGCCAACTGCCCGCTGACTTTCGCCACTACGGACAACACCATTGCAGAGGTCAAGAATGGCGACTTGCATATCTATAACAAAGGGCAAGAAGTCACTATCACCGTTACCCAACCAGGCAATGCAGATTTCATGCCTGCAATCGAAACCTTCACCTTCACGCCTTGCGAAAGACCAAGTTTGGAAGTGCCATTCCGCGTATCACAAGCGCTACATGCGAAGAGCGTACAACTTGGCACAAAAAGCGGTTGGTATCAAACGGATAATCAAATCCGAATTGCATCTACATCTTTTGGAGATGGATTTATATGGGGCGATGACCGTAAACGCGTACTGATAACTTTTGCAGGAACACCAGACAAACTATATTTCGAATATAGTTCCTCTGATGCTGCAACTCCAGAGCTTGCAACCCATGGATGGGAAGTAGAAGAATCTGCTAATGGAACTGATTGGAATACCGTATGGAAAACAGGATCATTATCTGCTTCTTGGAAAACATCTGGCGAGATTGATTTAAGTCCTAATACGCAATATATTCGTTTTAGTTATAAAGGTAACTTCGCGGGCTACCTCCGAAACATCATTATCAGTTCCTTAGAGGGAAACAACTATCTTCGTGCAGAAGAAGGCGGTTACCTGAGTCGTGGTGCTAAATGGGGTACGCAAGCCGTAGTGGACCCATTTGGTATGGTTTGCCGCGTGAGTCATTTCACAGTAGATAACACCAACATCTACACCCGTCTCCAGTTTGTGGATAACATGCAGTATCTCTATGAGACTGCGGATACCAAAGAAATCTTCACCGATGCCGAGACAGCAGACAATCCTGCGTATTTGTGGCAAATCAATTCAGACGCAAGTGGCAAGTTCACCGTGCAAAGTGCCAATGATTTGGACAATGGCAATCGAGGTAACTATTTCACAATCATAGATAATACCCTTGCCTTCACTTCAGACCCTGCTCAGGCTACTGTTTGGCACATGGAAACACCTACCCAGCACAATGATGTTGTTAAGAGCTATATGGATGCCGCTGCTGCCAATGCAGCAAAAAAAGACTTCGGTTCTGACATCAATACACTGGAGAAAGTACGAAGCTCTCTCAATCGTCAGGACTTCGAAATAGACACAATTACCGTGCCCGCTGTTGCATTGGCAGAACAAACGGGTGAATACCGCGATGGCATCAATGGTACCTTTGCTGTCTATGACACTATCATCTCAGGGCTCAAACCAGGTTTCTACCGATTGACCGTTAAAGCGCTCTATCGCATTTCTGACTCACAAAAAGCTCAAGCTGCCAAAACCAACGGGTGGGAAAGTGTATTAGCATACGTATATGCCAACAACGTGAAATATCCTATACAATCTGTATATACATCATTCAATGCAGGCAGTTACCATACGTCCGACGAAATGTACGATGGACATTACTACCCTACCCAACTGATTCCTTCTGTTGAGCAGGCATTCAATCAAGACGGCAACCGCTACCTCAATGATGTTTATGTATATGTAGAGGCAGACCCAGGACAAACCACAGGTACTCTCCATTACGGAATCAAAAACCCTTCCTATGTACCAGGGGCATGGTTAGCATATAGTACTATTACCCTCACGCGTTTTGGACGTAAGGAGTATATCTTCAACGGAGGTAACAATGATAATCCTATTGACTGGCACGAGCCATCTAACTGGAACAGAGGCGCAGTACCTGACAAATACCACGACGTGCGGATACAAGCGGACGTCAATATCTCATCACCTGCCGAAGTCTTTGGTTTGACGATAGACCCTAATTGCAGTATCCATATCGCCTCTACCGAAACCACTACAGGCGGACTCACCGTGGGTGCACATGGTATCCAAGGCGCTGCCTCAGACGGCAGCAGTATCATCATTGACAACCTCGAAACAGGTGCTGGCTTCTTGCGTATCTCACCAGAGTATAAAGGTACTATGCCACGCCTCACCATGCGCTATCAAACAAAATCAACATTGGACGACGGAGCCAACAAAGATGCTACTTGGCAATACATCGGTGCTCCAGGTGCTAACTGTCAGTTCACTGTAAATGGTATCACATGGCTCTACCAATGGAGTGAACCACAAAACTGGATCAACAAAACTGGAACCCTCACCCTCGAACCATTCGCTGGTTATGCTATTACCCAATACGGTAAGCCTACTTACGAGCTTATCGCAGAGCCTATCAATACAAGCCAAACTATCACGCTCACCAAGACTTCAAGTGGAATGAACGGCAACAACCTCTTTGCCAATAGTTATATGGCACCTATTGATGCCAAGAACTTCACACCAGAAGACTTTGAAGGTGATTTAGAAAAGACCTTCTATATCTTCAATTCAGGTTCATGGAACGATTGGAACAAATACGATACGGAAGAGAGCAAGGGCTCTAACGGCAACGATACCCCAGGTCAGTATTGCGCTGTGCCAGCATTCTCATCATCATATATGGACGGTGCAGAGATTACCACCTTACCTCCTATGCAAGGTATATATGTCATCGCCAATGCCGACGGAGCGAAGATTCGCCTTAACTACAACAAGCACGTTTGGAAAGCAGGAACCAATACCGACATCACTACTGACATGCACGAGCCAATGCGCACACCACAACGCATTCAGGCACAAGAGCAAATGCAGCGTAGCTCTTTCCGTCGCATACGTCTCCAACTCAATAGTGCTAATAGCGGTGCTGACCGACTATACATTATCCAATCTGATGAGACCACCCCTGCGTACGATAATGGTTACGATGCTCCTAACCAAACAGTGACGGGACTAACCAATATCTACACAACCGAATCATTTGGTAAGATGGAAGTGTCTTGCTCTAATCACATTGATAGCATGTATATCGGTTTCCAAGCAGGTTCCGACACGCAATACACTCTATCTTTCAGTTCACTCATTGGCGATATGCTCTATCTCGAAGACCTTGAGCAGGACACTATCGTAGCTATGCAACAGGACATGCCATATACCTTCACGGCGACTGCTCTATCCATCAACGACTATCGTTTCCGCCTACTCCTCTCTCCTAAGGGTGGTAACAACTCGCCTACTGACACCGAAGATATTAACAATATCAGCATTTGGATGGATAACAATGTTTTGCATATTACTGGTACACCTACCAATAGTATATTGCAGATTTACAATGTTAGTGGTGCGCACATTCTCACACAAGCTATATCCGATACTCCATATATTTACAACTTATCCCACCTATCCGCAGGCGTATATTTAATACGCATCAACAATTACACATACAAGGTGATAAAGAAATAATAACCACCAATAAGACAAAAAATATATTAGGCTGTTTGATTTGAAAAGAATTTATACCATATTGCTATTACTATGCCCGCTGATACATTTCTCATCGGCTAAGGCACAACTCTTCACTACCTCGTCAAGTACCTACCGTTCGTATGGTGGTGGCGGCGACATAAGCATTGCAACCCCATATTCGTCTGGTGGCAACTCATTTATGCGTTCGAATAGCCAATTCGCCAACTCGTCCTCCAACCATGCCTATTCCACTGCTCCTATATGCATTGCCAATGGTTCTATCAAAACAGTTGCATCCACATTGGAAGGTGGCATCTTGTCCGACGAGACAGGGTTTATTCCCACTACCCCACAAAACAATAGCACCACAACCAATAACAATGGCACTATCGCTCCGCCTCAGTTTGCTCCTCTCCACCTTGACTGGGACGCACTGCTCTTTATCCTAATGCTCACAATCCTTTATCCTATATTGAAGCGTAGGACAAGCAGCATACAAGCATAAACCCAAATCGGTCATTAGATTTGGGTAAAGAAATGAGGGTGTGTCAAAATATAGACACATCCTCTTTTGTTGTTATTTAACCTATTAGATTAAGGTAAAACAGTGGTCAAACTGCCGGGAAACTACACGACAGTAACGAGGTGGTAACGGGGTGGTAACGGTTACGATGGCTGGAGAGGTAAAGGA
>JAZUCY010000072.1:0-37597 GCA_045639365.1 Paludibacteraceae bacterium | reverse complement strand
CATTCAATGAGAATGGACCTGTAGCCCACCATGCCTCCACTGAGAGTGAGAGCTCTAGGTTCTCGTTCTTAGCATTCAACACGGCGATAGCGTCGTCTGCATTCCAAGCATAACTTGCATCGTTAATCTCAATCTCAATAGTCTCTTTTGCCTCTACAACTTCTTTCTCAGCTGTAACCTCGTAGGTGTTACCATCGGTGCCCAAAATAGTTGCTTTCACCTCAATACGAGCTGTGACATCATCTACTTTTACTTTAGCAACTTCCAAAGTAATGTCCTCTACATCTACATACTCGTAGTCAGGATCAATGAAATAGGTGTTGCTTAAATCAAAGTCATCCAATGTAAAAGTACCTACATAACCATCGTTGTTCTCGCCTTGTGGAGCATAGTAGTCAAGTTTCAACATCCACCAATCATCATTCTCCAGTACGATGTACCAATCGCCATATTCCTCATAGTACTCAGGGCCAACACTAAAGTACATTGGCATGTTGATGGTTTGACCTTCAGCTACAACGTGTTTAGCAGGAGCTTTTGCATTCACTTTGTTAGCAGCTACTTCGTGACGAGCGAAATCGTGTGCCATAGCTTGCACTTTGTGCTTCTTCTCTAATTTAGCTTTGTGTGGGGTCTCCACATTAGCTTTCTCAAAACCTGCCTGTGATTTTTTAGCAGACAAGTTCGCTTGTGGCAATGCGAACATACTCATCGCTACCACAACTGACATGAAAAATGTTAGAATCTTCTTCATAAAATTTAATTGTTAATAATGTTTTTTTAATAATGGAATCATACATCATCCATATTCTTACGTGCACGCGCTCACGCTACATGGCGCGCATGCCCATAGTATTATAGGTTTTTCCGTTACGAATAATCAGCAGTTGACCATTGCGCATCACTTTTTGGCAATGGGTCGTTGGCAATTGGTTATAGGTAATACCCGTCGTAGCCGTTGGGTCATAGACTATGTGCACGGGCACATCATAAGAGTTCAGCGCATGCATCTCCAGATACAGTTTGCCGTCTTTCTTGCTTATCACCACTGTTCCATCCACCAAGAAATACAACGATGTGAAGTACTCGCCATCGTGCGTTGCGTAGAAGGATTTACCCAGACTACCATCGCCTTTGATGACGGACCAATAATCTCCATAGTCATCAATCGCATATTCACCCTCTGGGATAACAATCTCATCATCTATATATTCCACATAGAACCAAAGTGCCATTAGGTCGCTACCCGTCATAATCTCCAGCAGCACTTTGTCTTCCTCTTGTTGTTCAATGGTCACTTGACTCTCATCCACAAACAAGCGCTCCACTGCACCCGACGTAGCATCGTCCTGAATACGTGGTTTATCCACCTTAGAAGTCATGTTGATACGATATGCCACACCATCCACCGCCACGAACTCGCCCACGAGAGTTACATTTTGCTCTTCGTCCATCGTCACGTGTGCCTGTCCTTTTTCTATGGAGAGAATATCGTAGTCTTTGCGCTCTTCATTCCATTTAGCCAAATAGGTAGAATAACTGCCGCCAATGAAATGAATAAAATCGTAATTCTCCCCCGTGAATCCACCAAACATACCATCGTTCACGTATGTACCTGGCACATCCTCTACCGTATTGCCTAACAGAGAAATAGCAAACTCGATGGACTGATCCTCTGTCATTCCCACCATCGCAAAATAGCCATCCTTCTCCAACTCGTTGTAGAAAGTGGCGTTGTGGATACTGATTTCTTTGGTCTCAGTAACCTTAGGTACAGCATACCATAGGTCTATGTCATACACCACAGCATCAAAGCCCAACACATTGGCAGAAAGATAGGTCGTGTCATTCGACTGCCATACTTGTCCCTCAGCGGCTGCAATGCTGATAGTATCATGGGTCTGGCGATTAGCAATCATGCAGTAGGCGATATTCAGATTGCGTTCGGTGAAGCTTTCGCCCATAGGCACACCTATTATATCTAATGACATGTCGTAATTCTCATCCTTATTGGAGAGCATGAAGTCATGATCCAAATCGGGGTAGTATGCGACGCTCGAAGGGGTGTCGAATGCGATACGCACGGTGTCGGCAGCCGTAGGTGGTGTCCACGATAGGTGCAGATTGTAGCAGATATTGTCTTCGCCAATCATAGTACCTGTGATAATGCAGTTACGATTAGCATCTACTCCTAATGTCAGTGTGACAGAGGCAGCAGGAATCATCTTCTGCGTGGCTATATGTTTGAGATCCATCACGCAGTTGGTATAGGTACCAGGAGGGATTGAGTCTGCATAGATAGCGCCTGTGAGGTTATATTCCTCGTTGTTGGCAAAGATATATGCCATACCGAACAATCCGATAAAATCGGTATTGAGTTTCAAATCATGGCATACGACATCTATGGTGTCCACTGGCGTCACCTTTGCCGCCATTGCTTGTGGCAACCCCATCGCCACTGCTATCAGTATTATTAAAATCTTCTTCATATTCTAAATTATACCAAGCACGCATCCAGTGCTTCCACTATCGCATGCTCATCCATTTTCTGTCCGATGAACACCAGTTTCTGCATGCGGTCGCCATAATGCTCGTCCCAATCGCGTTGTAACATCGGGTCGCGTGCCATGAGTTGCATCAGTTCTTCCTTTGGCATGGTGGCATAGAACGTTCCTGCTTGTTTGAGGTCGAACTGTTTGCCTGCTTGCTCAAAGAGATAGCACATATCATACTCATTTTGGAAATAACACATACCCTTGCAACGAATAATCCCCTTATCCCAATGGCGTGCCACAAACTCATCAAAGCGATTGAGGTCCATCGGACGACGACGATAATACACAAACGTGCTTATGCCATACGCATCTCCATGATTATGGCAGTGGCAATGGGGGTCGTCACATTCATGATGATGCTCATGACAATGACAGTGAGGGTCATGACATTCACCATGTTCATGATGGTGCTCATGATGATGTTCGTGATGATGATCATGATGGTGTTCGTGTTCATCTTCCACATCTCCCTCTACTCCCTGTATCCATGCTGCTGAAGTAGCCACTTCATCAAAATCAAATAGTTCGGTATCGAGGATTTCGCCAAAAGGCACATCGCAATAGTCGCAATCTATGATTTTGGCTTTTGGTTGGATAGCACGCAATATAGTGCGTATTTGCTCACACTCCTCTACTGATACCTCGGATACCTTATTCAGTAATATGAGGTTGCAGAACTCTATTTGCTCTATGACGAGTTTCGACAAGTCCGCCCCATCTGACATGTCCGACGCGTCCGACTTGTCAGACAACTTCTCCAAGAACTCATCGCGTAGGCGTAGTGCATCCACCACTGTCACCACAGCATCCAGTTTGGGTAGTGGGCTATTGGTGATGGGCAATAGGCTTGGATATGAGCAGATTGTCTGTGCGATAGGTGCAGGTTCGCATATACCTGATGCTTCGATGACGATGTAATCGAAAGCGTTGTGTAGCGGTTGTGTAGCGTTGCACAAATCACGTAGTTGTTCTACTAAGTCCATTTTGAGTGAGCAGCAGATACAACCATTTTGCAGGGCGATAAGGCTATCGTCCGATTGTGCTACTACTCCACCCTTTTGGATGAGTTCTGCGTCTATATTCACCTCACCTATATCATTGACAATCACCGCAAAGCGTATGCCGCGGCGATTAGTCAATATACGATTAAGAAGTGTTGTCTTGCCACTGCCTAAATACCCTGTCAGCAGCAAAACTGGTATGCTATTTTCGTTCATCTTAGTAACTACAACATTATTTTTTATCAAAGACAACTTAGACAACTCCTGCGCACGCCCAACATTGGCGCTTGCCGAGGAGGTATTTTTTACCAACAATAAAAACAATTTAAGTTCAACAATTTAAACAATCTCTTGCCACTGAGCGTAATTCGTGCCGCTGAGCAATGTTGGCGAAGCGGAATGGTTGTTTATGTTGTCTTCTTAATTCCCCTACCTCACTGCTGCATATTGCACATACAGGTCATAGTAGTAGTTAAACAGTTCCTTCTGCTCGTAGCGTTCGAAGTTCTGCAACACGTATCCCAGAATTGCCATTTGCTGTCCGAGCGTGCCTTGCGACGAGGTGCGTTGCTCTTTTGCCAAAGATGCTCCCCATGCCAAATACTCCGCGCAGTTCTCTGCCACTTTCTCCATGATAGCATTACCCTTCTCAATCTCACCCAACTGATAGTAATAAGCAGCCATAGTAGCCGAAGTATAGTCGTATGGGATATTGTAACCTGGCAACATCTCCTCAGCGAAGTCCAATACTTCTAAACACTTATCGTATTGTCTCTCCTCATAGAGTGCCTCTGCCAGTTCCATAAACATCATACGGTGGGTGCGACACATACGCATGGTATTCTCGTCAATGTAGATACCTGGGATGTTCATATTGCCGTATTTGAACTTATGCAGCATATTGTCGTACATTGCCTCTGTGTTCACACGATGTTTACCGTCTGCGCTACGCTCAGGTGTGATACGGTATGCCAAACCTGTAAGTTCCAAATATGGGTCAAGACCCAAGTGATAGTCATTGCCAATAGTCACAGCAAAGTACATAGGTCGCTTCCATTCGTTGGTTGAAAGCATCTCCATCACCATCATTTCTGAGCGAGTGAAGCGTTTTGCTTTCTTGAACATAATCTTCTGACTATCAGGAGAGAATACAAACAATTGGTCACTTGGGATATATCCTTCGCCGTCACGTTTGGTGCGTGGATCAGTCGAATGCAAGAATTGGAAGGCCTTCTTCACTTCTAGCGGAGCGTTGAGGCGATTCTCCACCCATACTACTTCGTTCTTGCCTGGCATATAGTCCTTTTCGTCCCATGAGATTGGCAGACCAGGTGAGTTGTAGTATGGTCGTTTCATTTGGCTGATATACCAATCGGTTTGTAGGTATGAGAGGTTGCAAGCGCGCACATCATCGCGTTCTTGCTCTACTTCCAGATTGTACCACAATGGGAAGGTATCGTTATCGCCGTTGCAGAAGATGATAGCCTCTTCGTCGCAACTCTTCAGGTAGTTCGCACCAAAGTCACGTGCAGCATAGCGGTTCGCGCGGTTGTGGTCGTCCCAGTTTTGCGATGCCATTTGTACAGGAACCAAAAGTGTTACCAATACTGTAGCCACAGCTACAGCGGCACGCGCCTTGTCGTTCTTCACTACGTTGTTGAGCATGTCGATGATAGCCATCACACCCAAGCCGATCCATATACAGAAAGCGTAGAACGATCCTGCGTACGCGTAGTCGCGCTCGCGCGGTTGATAAGGTGTCTGATTGAGATATACCACAATAGCCAAACCTGTCAAGAAGAATAATAGGAATACGATAGCAAACGAGCGGTAGCCTTCTTTCTTCTCACCGGCATTTTGGCGCTTGCTCAGTTGCCATAATAGACCGATTAGACCGAGGATAAGTGGCAAGAAGTAATATACATTATGTCCTTTATTCTCACGGAGTTCCGTTGGCAGTTTGCTTTGGTCACCATAGAGTGCATTATCAATGAATGGAATGCCTGATATCCAGTTACCTTTGGTCAGTTCGCCATGCGATTGCAGGTCGTTTTGACGACCAGCAAAGTTCCACATAAAGTAGCGCCAGTACATGAAGTTGACTTGGTAGCTAAAGAAGAAGCGTAGGTTCTCGCCAAAGGTTGGGCAGTACTCTGTTTTCTGTTGTCCGCAGTAGTCGTAGCGCACGCGTTTGCCTTTAACGTTAGCCCATGACTTATAGGCTTCCACATGGTGTGGTTGTCCAGAGTGCATACGTGGGAAGAGCATCTTAAACTCGTCCATATACACGTAGTTGGTTTTGTAACCGGTTACTACGTAGCGGTCTTTTTCTCCTTCTGTTTTTGGTGCAGGCGCATATTGTGCGTGTCCTTGTTCTTCCACAGGAATACACATATTGCCTTTCACTTCCAGTTTTACAGGAGCGTTGTAGGTCTGTCCGTAGAACAGCGGTGTATCACCATATTGCTCACGGTTGAGGTAGTATTTCAGTGAGAAGACGTTATCGGGTGAGTTCTGATCCATTGGGGTATCTGCTGCCGAGCGGATTACGATAGCCGCATAGCTCGCATAACCAATGATCACTACTGTCACCATGATTGCTATTGTATTCAACCAACGCGCAGGGATAACCTCCTTCTTGGAGAAAAGAACAATCAGCATCACATTGATAAGAATGATACCTATTGCCCAACTCTCCTTAATAAATGGCACACCCGCAAACGCCATTGCCAACACAAAGGATATGATGGTACGGGTATTGATAGTTGCTTCTTTCTCTATCACGGTGTAACTCTCCCAAATAGCCCAAACGAGTGCTGCTGCCATCAGTACCAAATAGACTGCCAAACCAGTATTGAATGGGCAACCTAACACGTTGGTAAACAGCAACTCAAACCATCCTGCTATGGTTGGCACACCAGGGATAATACCATATAGAATCACCGCCAATATTGCTACCGACACGCCAAAAGCGGCGCATACGCCTTTCCATGAGAACTGATGGCGGCGGAAGTAATATACCAGCACGATTGCAGGGATAGTAAGCAGGTTCAAGAGGTGTGTACCGATACTCAAACCCATTAGATATGCTATGAGAATCAGCCACTTATCGGAGCCTTCTTCGTCAGCATGTTCATCCCATTTGAGTATCAACCAGAATACCACTGCGGTAAAGAGGGAAGATAGTGCATATACTTCGCCTTCTACGGCCGAGAACCAGAAGGTATCGGAGAAAGTGTATGCCAATGCGCCTACCAATCCAGCACCGAGCACTGCAATCCCCTGTGTCAATCCCATAGCCTCTCGCCTTTCGCCTTTCGTCTCTTCGCCTAATCGCCCATTGCCAATCGCCAACTTCCTTCCCAAGGCAGTAATTGTCCAGAAGAGGAAGAGGATGGTGAACGCCGATGCTAATGCAGAGAGGGCATTTACGCACATAGCGACGTGTGCGGTGTCGCTAGCAAAGAGTGAGAAGAAGTGTCCGAGGAGCATAAAGAATGGTGCTCCGGGTGGGTGTCCCACGTCCAGTTTGTGTGCACTTACGATAAACTCGCCACAGTCCCAGAACGAGGCTGTCGGCTCCATTGTCAGCAGGTATGTGGTTGCAGCGATGGCGAACACCACCCAACCAAGTACCACATTCCATAGTTTAAAATTTTTCATATTTTATTATGTTATAATACTGAATACATGAGACTTATAAGTCTTTTCAGACCTATATGCCCCATTAGAAAAACTTTTTTAGCCTGCAAAGGTAGTAAAAAAAATGCGAATACGCAAAAAAAACTTATTTTTTATCGTTATTGAGCATATTTTTTGAAGACAACAAGCAAAATTAGAGCGTAGCAACCACACCGCGAGTAGAACAAAACAAGTAGGAACATTGTCATGAGTTAAGGTCAATGATAAGTTGATGTTTTCTTTGTTATTTCATTATGAGATTCCAATGAAGTTCCGATGAAGTTCCTATGAGGTTCCGATGAGGTTCCTATGGATATTAGGGGCAAAATAGGGGTAAATTACTGTAAAAAAAGTGTAAAAAAGTGTAAAAATCCCTTCAGCGCAATTAGAAAAAAAAGTCCCTTTTACATTCTTTTAAGGATTTTTGCGATTTTATTTGTATGGTTGTACTTCGAGGACACCGACCTCGTTCGCATAGCTCACGAGCCCACCTAGAAAGTACGTTCGCGAAATGCAGCCCATACACAAGACGTTCGCAACATTTTCAAAATCGTTAAATACTTATAATTCAATCTTTAACACCCTACTTTCAAGCATGCTTGAGCGGATGTTAAAAATTGAATTAGATAGATTTTATCTATCATTTTTAAAAATATTGCTCACTTTTCTTGCGTATGTGCATTTTTTGTTGTACCTTTGCACGCTTTTTGTGCGCGCCCGTACGTATTTTTGAGGCGAATGGCGAGAGGTGAGAGGCGAAAAGTTAAAGGCGAGAGGTTAGATGTGAAAGGTGAGGAGGCAAAAGGACAACAAACAGAATAATAACAAAAAAAACAATAAAAGACATGAATTTGAACGACAGAATTATTGCAGTCATTGGACTGGGTTATGTAGGATTGCCATTGGCAATTGAGTTTGGTAAGAAATACCGCGTTATCGGTTTTGACATCTATCAAGCACGTGTAGATGAGCTCAACCGCGGTGAAGATCACACTCTCGAGGCAGACCTCGTTGGTATGAAGCAAGCACGCGATGCGTACGAGACAACCAAAAAAATCGGTCTCACCTTCACCAGCAACATCGAAGAACTCAAACAAGTGAACACCTACATCGTGACTGTACCTACCCCAATTGATCAATTCAACAACCCAGATCTCACTCCACTCCTCAAAGCCAGTGAGACTATCGGCAAGACCCTCAACCAAGGCGACCTCGTGATCTACGAATCAACCGTTTATCCAGGTTGTACCGAAGAGGATTGCGTGCCTATACTCGAGAAACACAGCGGTTTGAAGTTCAACCAAGACTTCTACTGCGGTTACTCACCAGAGCGTATCAACCCAGGTGACAAAGTGAATACCCTCACCAAGATCAAAAAGATCACCTCTGGTTCTACCCCTGAGATTGCTGACCTCGTGGACGATATGTACAACTCTATCCTTGAGAACGGCACCCACAAGGCACCAAACATGAAGGTAGCAGAGGCAGCCAAAGCCGTAGAGAACAGCCAACGCGACGTGAACATCTCATTCATGAACGAGCTTGCCCTCATCTGCGACCGCGTAGGCATCGACACCAATGACGTCATTGAGGCCGCTGGTTCAAAATGGAACTTCCTCAAATACCGTCCTGGACTCGTAGGCGGACACTGTATCTCAGTGGACCCATACTACTTGGCACACAAAGCTAAAGCATTGGGATACGCACCACAAGTTATCCTCTCTGGTCGCGCAGTAAACAACAGCATCGCTAAGTTCATCGCTGACAAGGTGCTGAAAATAATGATTCAAAAAGACCATAAGATTAAAGATTCTAACATCCTGATTTTGGGTGTAACCTTCAAGGAGAACTGCCCAGACTGCCGCAACACCAAGGTAATTGACATCGCTGCAGAGTTGGAAGACTTTGGTTGCAACGTGGATCTCTATGACCCATGGGCAAGCGCGGAAGTGGTGAAGCACGAATATGGAAAAGACCTGATTGCAGGTATTGACCCTGACAAGAAATATGCAGCCGTAGTTGCATGTGTGAGTCACAACCAATTTATGACCTTCGACTTCAAGAAGTACAAAGACCAAGGCGCAGTAATCTTCGACGTGAAAGACTTCGTGGATCGCAGCGTAGTTGATGGACGATTGTAATTTTTAAGAATCCCACAGATAGCACGGATAAGCACAAATCTTTTATCTGTGAATATCAGAGAGATCTGTGGGAAGAAAACATAAACGTAAATGAAAATAGCAGTAGCAGGAACGGGATATGTAGGATTGTCAATAGCCACATTGTTGGCACAACACCACACCGTGTTGGCTGTGGATATCGTACCCGAAAAAGTAGAAATGATCAACCGACGTCAGTCGCCCATTCAAGACGAATACATTGAAAAGTACCTCGCCGAGAAAGAGCTGAATCTAACCGCGACACTCGATGCCGCAATGGCATACCGCGAAGCCGAATTCGTGGTTATTGCCGCACCCACAAACTACGACAGCCAGAAGAACTACTTCGATACCTCTGCCGTAGAAAGTGTTATCCAATCGGTGATGAGCGTAAATCCCAATGCCATCATGGTCATCAAATCTACTATTCCCGTAGGCTACACCGATTCGGTACGCAAGAAATTCGGGACGGAGAATATCCTCTTCTCCCCCGAATTCCTACGCGAGAGCAAAGCGCTATACGACAACCTCTACCCTTCGCGTATCATCGTGGGCACCGACCCACAAAACGAACGCCTGGTAGTAGCAGCTAAGCAGTTTGCAGCCTTGCTACAAGAAGGTGCACTCAAACCCGATGTAGATACCCTCTTCATGGGTTTCACAGAGGCCGAAGCCGTAAAACTCTTTGCGAACACCTACTTGGCGCTGCGCGTGAGTTATTTCAACGAGCTGGACACCTACGCCGAGATGAAGGGCTTGGACACCCAGTCCATCATCAATGGCGTATGTCTTGATCCACGTATCGGCACGCACTACAACAACCCATCGTTTGGTTACGGCGGCTACTGTTTGCCCAAAGACACCAAGCAATTATTGGCGAACTACCAAGATGTGCCCGAGAACCTCATTGAGGCCATCGTGGAGAGCAACCGCACACGCAAGGACTTTATCGCCGACCGCGTACTCGCCAAAGCTGGCTACTACGACTACTACAACAATGGTCAGTACAACGCACAAGAGGAGCACCAATGCACCATCGGTGTGTACCGATTGACCATGAAGTCGAACTCAGACAATTTCCGTCAATCGAGTATCCAAGGCATCATGAAGCGTGTGAAAGCCAAAGGTGCACAGGTCATCATATACGAACCTACTCTAACAGACGGTACCACGTTCTTTGGTTCGCTCGTAGTGAACAACTTGCAGCAATTCAAAGAGCAATCACAAGCCATCATCGCCAATCGATACGATGCCTGCTTGGAAGACGTGAAGGAGAAAGTATATACGAGGGATATATTCCGCAGGGATTAGAAGTTGGTGTAAAGTGTAAAGTGTAAAGGTAAGGAGTGTAAAGTGTAAAGTTTAAAGGCTAGTATTTGCGGCAAGCCGCATATTCTTCGCCTTTACGCCATCCACCCTACGCCATCCTACACTCAAAGCAAAAGCAAGAAGCATGACAAACTCGCAACGAGTGATAATAAATACAATAGCACAGTACGCACGCACAATCATTAACGTGTGCCTATCGCTGTATTCAACCAGACTGATACTCAACGCTTTGGGACAAAGCGACTATGGTATATACAGCGTGGTAGCAGGTGTGATAGCGATGTTGTCGTTTATCACAAATGCATTGGTAACCACTACACAACGCTTCTTGTCGGTTCATCACGGAAAGAACGATCCTCAAAGGATACACCAGATATTCGGTAACAGCATGCTACTGCATCTGATTATCGGAGGCGGACTAGCCATCTTGTTATGCGCAATGGGTTCGTGGATTATCAACCATATGCTCAATATAGAGGCCGAACGATTAGTAGCCGCCCATTGGGTGTACTACGCGGCAGTGGTGATGCTATGCTTGAGTTTCATCACCGCCCCTATACGAGCACTATTTATTGCCCGAGAGAACATCGTATATATATCCATTGTGGATGTATTGGACGGAGTATTCAAACTGCTGATTGCCATAGGATTGACCTATATTACCTACGACAAACTAATTAGTTATGCTGGACTAATGGTAGGCATCACGCTATTTAACCTATTGGCATTTGCGGCATATGCAGCGTATAAATTCCCAGAGTTCCATTGCCCAAGATGCAAGGAGTGGGACAAAGAACTCATCAAGGAACTATCCTCTTTCGCAGGTTGGACAACCTACTCCGCAGGATGCATTATAGCGCGCAATCAAGGCATAGCCGTCGTTTTGAACTGGTTCTATGGCACAATTATCAACTCAGCATACGGCATTGCACAACAGGTATTAGGTGCCGTGCAGTTTGTGTCAATGTCAATTATCAATGCCATTAATCCGCAGATAATGAAGGCAGAAGGCGGTAATAATCGCGAACGCATGGTGATGCTGAGTGAATATATGAGTAAGTACTCGTTCCTACTATTGGCATTGGTGGCTATACCCATTATAGCCGAGATGGATACATTACTACAATGGTGGTTGGGCGAGGTACCTGAACATACAAGTATGTTTTGTAGATTAATGTTAGTGGCATCATTGTGCGACCAATTCTCCGTGGGATTAACCTCTGCTAATCAAGCAATAGGCAATATCAAGAAGTACACACTGATATTCTACACTACCAAGTTGTTAGTAATTATCGCAGGATGGATCTGTCTATACAAAGGACTACCCATTGCCTCAATTATGTGGTGCTATGTGCTGATTGAGTTGCTAACCTCACTGATGCGTATGCCATTGATGAAATGGATTGCTGACATTGCCATCATACCATTCTGCAAACATGTATTTGGTAGAATTATCCTGCCACTGGCAGCCATGGTAGCGGTATGTTATATACTGACAAATTATTTAGAATATAGTTACCGTGTACTACTCACTATAGGCGTATCAGCGATAGTAGGCATAGTGATGATATGGTTGACCGCGTTAGATCAAAAAGAAAAGAACTTAATAAAACAATCCATCAAAGGAATTATTCGAAAATAATGCAAAACGAACTGAGCATAGGAACCAAAATAGGGCAATTTGCCATCTACCTGATGATTATAGGCGTGACACTAATTGCTTTCCCATCTAACGGTATGACGTATATGTTGGTGCGATGTGTCCAAGGATTGGAGTTACTGATTCTGGGTGTCTTGGTTTTCCCCAAGATACAGCAAGTGATAAAATTTGACAAGTTTAATTTGCTTGTCATAGGGTGGTGGCTATGCTATATCGTCAATACATTTCTTCACCCAACGGATGTAGGAATCACACCTGTATTCACGTTTCTAAACGTATTGATATTCATGCTATTGGGAACGAGTAACTGGGCACAAGACATGCGTACTAGTCTGAAAGGATTGATTTATATATTTTCCGCGTTGGTGTACATCAATGCTGTACTGCTCATACTCTATCCCGAAGGTCTGTGGATAGATCCTGAATGGGTAGGACGAGGCAACCCAACCCGATATCTATTTGGTAATCAGAATCAAACAGGTTTTATATGTTTTTTAGCAATCGCTACACAATGTATATACACCTTTGCTTATAATGAGGGACGCAGCAATCTGATATTGCTCATCATTGTCTCTCTGGCATCCGTACTCTTCTTAGGATCCATGACATCCGCCATAGGCATAATCCTGATAACGATATATATTTTATGTCATCGTTTTTTCAAACATACCAAAGCTTGGTTGATTGCATTCACAGTGTTATACACATTAATGTTTATTTTTATCATATGGTACGGCAACGATATTGAGCACGTCAAATGGGCAACTGCGTTTGTCGAGGACACTCTGAGCAAAGATACCACTTTCAGCAAGCGAACGGTAATCTGGGCGAATGCCGTTGATTTGATTAAGGAATCGCCATTAACTGGATATGGCATACAGAATGCCGACTGGAACGACGATCACTTAGAGGGATCTGGTGCACATAACCTGTGGGTTATGCTACTTATGAATGGTGGATTTGTATTCTGTCTATCATTTATCTTTATTATCATATATGCTATACGCGAGGCATTAACAGTACAATCTAAAGTGACAAATGTAGCTACTATGTCACTTTGTGTACTATTTGTGATGGCATTTTTTGAAGCATACAGTATCATATACTTCTTCCTCTACCTGCAAATAGTATATTATTCATCCTCCATAACTAAGCAAATTGAAGAGAACGAACAAACGGCAGTATCATCAAACGAATAATCACCTGCACAAATGAAAGTATCTATTATTACCCCCTGCTACAATGTAGCCACATTCATACAAGCTACTATTCAGTCTATTCAGCAGCAGACGCTGAATGATTGGGAATTGATCTTGGTAGATGATGGTTCGACGGATAACACAGCAGAAATTATTCGTAGCATAGCAAGTGAGGATACACGGATTAAGTTATTGCAAAAATCCAACGGTGGTACTGCCAGCGCACGCAAATTAGGTTTAGAACATGCTCAAGGCGAATATATCCAATTCTTGGATGCCGACGATAGAATAGAGAATACTAAACTCAAGCGCCAAACCACCTTAATGGATAGTGAGCAATTGGATATAACCTACACCGACTGGCGATTTGTATCAATAGACGGACAAGAAGGGCCTATTCGAGGCTTAAATTGCAGTTTACTACGCCTATTAACCGTTTGGGGGATCTTTGGCACTCTACCCATACATTGTTTTGTATATCGAAATGCTTTTCTGAAGAAAAACAATATCACCATTCCCACGCAAGTAAAAGAACGCGAAGATTGGGATTTCCATATTGAGACCTTTTCTGCTCATCCCAAAACCAAACGGCTTGTAGGCTATTGCGGTACATTTTATACGATTTCTCCCGCAGGTAAAACCACAGGTAACTCAGCGGAGAAGATACAAATTGGGTCATTCAAGTACCTTATATATAAACTTGACCATACTCGTGGGTACAAACATATATTGCTACAACTACGCTTTTCTATTGCACTGTGCACATGGATAATGCGCAAACGCAAATACCACTATACACCCCTACGCTCACACCCCGAATTTCAACATAATTCGGACTTTAACCGAGTTATGGCTAGCGGAATATTGCTATTACCGATAGCATTCATTATTACTATATTACGAATCATCCTATATCGCATATGAAACATCTACTTTTTGTTTTAGGAAAAATATGTTCAATCATCCTGCCGCAAAAGATTAGCGCGTATTGGAAACCCATCAAGATATATTTTCTAACGGGCTATAGGTCACGCTATTTCAAACACTTGGGAGAAAATAGCATTATCGGATTACGCTGTGCTTTTTGTGGAGAACGGTTTATCAATATTGGTAAAGATACTATTATCAACGAAAATGTACGAATACATGCCAACCACCTATACATTTACACTCAACAGCAGTTTGAGCCCGAGATTCGGATAGGTGACCACTGCAATATCGGACCAATGTCGCACATCACCGCTACCAACCAAATCCTAATAGGTAATAATGTGCGCACTGGTGCACAAGTGTTCATTACCGATAATGCACACGGTGAATCCAAGAAGGAGCTATTAGACATAGCCCCTCATATGAGACCGCTGCATAGCAAAGGGGGTGTCATCATTGAGGACAATGTTTGGATAGGCGAAGGCGCTATGATTATGCCCAATGTGCATATCGGAAAAGGCGCCATCGTGGCTGCTAATAGTGTTGTAACGCACAATATTCCTCCCTACACGGTAGTAGGTGGCGTACCTGCCAAGATAATCAAAACACTCCATACTCAAGCATGAAACAATTATCCGTCATCATACTCACCTATAATTCAGAGAAAGACATCTATGCATGTCTGGAGTCGGTGTATCAACACAACGACATTGGCGAAGGATTGGAGGTAATAGTAGTGGATAATCAGAGCCAAGACTTTGCCACTATGCAGCAAACGATAGCCCAACGCTATCCCGAAGTCATCATTACACAAAACACGCATAATGGCGGATACGGACAAGGCAATAATGTAGGCATTCGTATAGCACAAGCACCAGTTGTGGCCGTTATGAATCCGGATATCAGGCTGATGCAACCTATATTTGCTGCTGCATTACAAGCTTTGCAAAATGATACAATTATGTGTGGTGGAAAACAAATGCACACCCCTACCCAATTGGGATGGTCGTACGCGTTTGACTATAACGCTATGAGCTACCTGCAAGTGCCTCTACGCAACTTATATAAACGATTTGACTACTACGACTACCGCCATATGCACCTCTCAGGAGCGTTCTTCTTTATCAAGAAAAAGTGCTTTGAGCAGATAGGGATGTTTGATGAACAGATATTCATGTACGGTGAAGAATGTGATATACATTTGCGATTGCGCAAAGTTTTTCCTAAAAAGAAAATCAAATTTCTCCCCCTCCCATACCTGCACTTATCTGCAGAGCGCCCATTTGAGGAGAAACGATATCGTCAGTTGATTAATGCCGATTTATATGTATGTCGAAAGCACAGGCTATCTATTGCGCATTATCTGCGTATTAGACTATTTGCATTACGTTTGTGCCTACTACGTTGCAAACTACAAGGAAGGGGCGATAGCATTGAAGCACAGACATACCCACCTATGATAGAGATAACTAAAGAAATATTGAGTTTAGGAAAGAAATAAATAACAGAATGTCCGTAGAAGTCCTCATATCATGCATGCATCAATCGGATTGGAGTATCATTGAGCGAAGTAATATCCAAACCGATGTCCTCATCGTTAATCAATGTGACACAGATGCCGTAGAAAAACATACATTTATCAACCAATCGGGCAAAACTTGTCATGCCCGCATGATCCTTACTACAGAACGTGGTCTATCACGTAGTAGAAATATGGCGTTGCAATATGCTATGGGAGATATTTGCGTGTTCTGCGATGATGATGAGGTCCTTGAAACGGACTACGAACAAACTATCCTGCAGGCGTTCAATGCTAATCCCGATTATGCTCTAATTGCTTTCCGCTTAAACTATAGTCGCAAAACCTTCCCAACAAACATCTGTACATACAATCGATTTACTTCTGGGCATCTTAGCAGCGCACAAATAGCATTTGACCGGAAAAAGATATTGTCCACAGGTATTGGGTTTGATGTTCAGTTGGGCAGTGGTACTGGCAACGGAGGTGGCGAGGAAACAAAATGGTTATACCAATTATTATCCAAACGCCACATCAAAGCTATCTACCTCCCCACACTGATTGCAAGTATCGCAGACGGAGAGAGTATGTGGTTTAAGGGATATAACGAACGTTATTTTATAAATTATGGTTGGACTATTCGAAGAATATACGGATGTATAATAGGGACACTATTCCTCTGTTATCATGTAATAAGTCATCGCCATCTCTATGCTCCATATTGCAATACAACAACTATATGTAAACATCTCCTAAAAGGATTCTTTGAAAAACGATAAATATGGTATCCGTCATTTGTCCTATATATAACGAAGAGAAGTACATTGCGCAATGTATAGACTCTATCTTAGCACAAGACTACCCAACAGAAGATTTGGAGATTCTGTTTGTGGACGGAATGAGCAATGACCGCACACGAGAGATAGTAGCTCAATATGCGCAACAATACAACTATATCCGCCTTATTGACAATCCCGAAAAGATTGTACCATACGCTATGAACCGCGGCATCGAAGAGGCGAAAGGAGATATTATCATTCGTCTTGATGCACATGCTATATACCCACATAACTACTTTAGCGAACTTGTAAAAGGCCTAAACCAACACCAAGCCGATAATGTGGGCGCACAATGCAGCACTCTGCCCGCTGATAGTAGTGCCAAAGCCTTAGCCATAGCCCTGGCTCTGAGTTCGCCTCTGGGCGTAGGAAACTCCATGTTCCGCATTGGCGTAAAAGAAGACATAGAGGCAGATACAGTACCTTTTGGATGCTTCAAGAGGAAGATTTTTGATAAGGTGGGTATGTACGATCTAGATTTGGTACGCAACCAAGACGATGAACTCAATGCCCGCATTATCCAACATGGAGGCAAGATTGTGCTACTAGCAGGTATCACCATAAATTATTACGCGCGCGATACTTTCAGTAAACTCTATAGGATGTACTACCAATATGGTTTGTACAAACCCCTCGTAAATAAGAAACTAGGCAGTCCCGCCACAATTCGCCAGCTTATTCCTCCATTGTTTGTAGTAGGCATTGTACTGGGGTTGCTTCTTAGTATATGCCTACCATATCTGTGGATAGCCTATACAGCAGTATTAGGATTGTATCTGCTAGCAGGATTGCTACAAGGCGCGCAACAGGCTCGGCATCACAAAAAGGTAGCACTCCTATTGTTCATGCCATGGACCATATTCACATTACACACCAGTTACGGCATCGGATACTGGATAGGACTGGGAAAGATCTTATTGCGCCGCCCATTCCATGCACAAGTAAATAGATAAATTGCATAAATAAGTATATATGAAACGATTTAATATCCCCTTCTCTCCTCCTGATATGATGGAGGCAGAAGTAAAAGAAGTAGCAGAAGCAATCCTCAGCGGTTGGATTACAACAGGTCCAAGAACCAAAGAATTAGAACGACAAATAGCTGAATATATAGGTGTTAACAAAGCCGTTTGCCTCAACTCACAAACCGCATGCGCAGAAATGGCATTGCGCCTATTGGGTATTGGCGCAGGCGATGAGGTCATCGTGCCTGCATATACATACACAGCCTCTGCCTCTATCGTGTGCCACGTAGGTGCCACATTGGTTTTTGCCGATGTACAGCCTAATAGCTTAGAGATGGACTACGATCAGGTAGAGAAACTCATCACGCCACAAACCAAAGCCATCATTCCTGTGGATTTGGCTGGTATCCCATGCGACTATGAGCGTCTCATGCAAATCGTGGAAAACAAACGCTCACTCTTCCAAGCGACCAATGCTATTCAGCAAGCCATGGGCAGAGTAGCCATTTGCGCCGATGCGGCACACGCGTTTGGTGCTTCTCGCAAGGGGAAAATGGTGGGATCAATAGCCGATTTCACCGCCTTCTCATTCCACGCTGTAAAGAACCTGACCACAGCCGAAGGCGGTGCCCTCACATGGAATACTATCCCTGGTATCAGCGATGACGAACTCTACCGTATGGTACAACTCTTCTCCCTCCATGGACAATCCAAAGATGCGTTGGCAAAAACCAAATTAGGAGCTTGGGAGTACGATATTGTGGGACCATGGTACAAATGCAATATGACCGACATCATGGCTGCCATGGGACTCGTACAAATGAAACGCTATCCCGATATGCTATTGCGCCGTAAAGCCATCATTGAGCGCTACGACAAAGCACTCAAATCCGCTGGTATAGAGGTACTTGAACATTATACAGACCATCATCAGTCCTCAGGACATCTCTATATCACTCGTGTGCCAAACATCTCAACCGAGCAACGACAAGCAATCATCGAGAAAATGGCAGAACAAGGTATTGCAACCAATGTGCATTATAAACCACTCCCAATGATGACGGCTTATAAGAACTTGGGATTTGACATTGAGAATTATCCCCATGCATACGCCCACTTTGCCAACGAGATTACGTTGCCTTTGCATACACGATTGACCGATGAAGAGGTGGACTATATCGTCGAAAACTATATACAAATAGTGACTACTATCAAACAAGCATAATGAAACGTTTATTCGATATACTAGTTAGCGCAGTAGGACTTATCTGCCTCAGTCCATTGCTTCTTTTAGTGGCAATATGGATCAAACTGGACTCCTCTGGACCTATCTTCTATCGCCAAGTGCGTGTAGGACGATACAACAAGGATTTTCGTATCTTCAAGTTTCGATCCATGCGTATTGGCTCAGACAAAGGCAGTCTAGTGACCATCGGAGGCAGAGACCCTCGTATCACACGCTCAGGTTATTTCATTCGCAAATTCAAGATTGACGAACTACCCCAGCTCATCAACGTGCTGATAGGTGATATGAGTCTCGTGGGTCCACGACCAGAAGTACGCCACTATGTCAACTATTGGACAGCAGAACAAATGCACGTATTGGATGTGCGCCCAGGTATCACAGACCCAGCTAGCATCAAGTTTCGCAACGAGAATGAGTTGCTAGCGCAAGCATCTGACCCAGAGAAATACTATATTGACGTAATCATGCAAGAGAAAATCAGACTCTATCTTGACTACGTCGCAAAAAGTAGTTTCTGCTACGACATAAAACTGATATTTCAAACATTTTGGGTGATAATTACAGAATAATTTGTGTATATCCGAAATTTTTAGTACCTTTGTGCAAATTTTTAATTACTATGGCACGACTTAAAGAACTTCAACAATCTGATATATTTTCACACTGGGTGGATATGGATTATTTGCCTCGTTGGGGCGTATTACTATTAGATTTACTCATTGTGTTTGTAGCATTTGTAGTGAGCTATGTCATCGGCAGTAACCTACTAGAATATGACACTACTTATCTCGTATTACCTATATGGGCACAAGTGTTGATTCTTATGGCGATACAGACTATTTTCTTTTGGGTATTCCATACTTATTCAGGCATATTGAGATACTCCACCTTTGTGGATGTCATCAAAGTAGCATTTTCCGTATTGGCCACAGGTTCGACACTCATTATAGCTAATGTCATTATCAAATCCAGCGTGCTACAAATACCATTCCTCAATACCGTATTGCTAATTTATATATTTGTGGCCATCACTATGCTTTTTGCGTGGCGAGTAATGATAAAAACCGTTTTTGAATACATTTCTCACCATAAAACCAACGTACAAAAAGTACTTATCTATGGTACTCAATCCGCAGGACTATCTATTGCCAAGATGTTGCAAGCGAATATGGATAGTCAATATCGCCCATGCGGATTCATTACTGATTATACCGAAAAATATTCACATAACCTATTGGGATTAGAAGTATATAAACGTGATGAGAAGTTGATTCAAATCATGAAAGAGAAAGATATCAATAGCATTATTGTTTCTCCTCTTAAAATGAAAAATATCAATATGAAGGAACTAGGCATCTTCATCGACAATAACATACGTGTCCTCACCACCCCATATTTCAGCAACTATGATCCACAAAATGAGGATAAAAACATCAATCAGCGTATTGGTACCATTGAGTCCATCAAGGTAGAAGACCTACTAGAACGCCCAGCAATCAATATCAATATGGAGAACGTACGCAACATTCTCTCCAACAAAGTGGTGCTGATTACTGGTGCAGCAGGTAGTATTGGTAGCGAGATTGTCAGACAAGTAGCAACACATAACCCTAGCGGTGTCATTCTATTGGAAATGGCAGAATCGCCATTACACGACCTAATGATGGAGGTAAAACCGCTCTTCCCTACCACCAAATTCATCCATGTGATTGCCGATGTACGCAATTTGACCATGCTCGAACCTATATTCAAGGAGTATAAGCCAGATGTCGTTTTCCATGCAGCTGCCTACAAGCATGTACCACTCATGGAAGATTTCCCTCCACAAGCTATTCTCACCAACGTGTTGGGTACTAAGAACATCGCAGATCTATCTGTGAAATATGGAGTACAACGATTTATTATGGTATCCACCGATAAAGCCGTTAATCCAACCAATATTATGGGAGCCTCTAAGCGTATTGCTGAAATCTATGTACAATCTTTGTTCCTCAAGTTGTTTAAGGAAAATAACCAATGTACTAAGTTTATCACCACGCGTTTCGGCAATGTGTTGGGTAGCAACGGTTCGGTAGTACCATACTTCAAGAAGCAAATCGCACAAGGCGGTCCTATCACCGTCACCCATCCAGACATTATCCGTTACTTCATGACTATTCCTGAAGCAAGTAGTTTGGTATTGGAAGCAGCCACATTGGGCAATGGCGGCGAGATATATGTCTTTGATATGGGACAACCTGTAAAAATATCTGACCTTGCTAAAAATATGATCCGCCTTGCAGGATACGTGCCTGGAAAAGATATAGAGATTGTCTATACAGGTCTGCGCCCTGGAGAAAAGTTATATGAAGAATTGCTCAACCAAAAAGAGCTCACCATTCCTACTACCAACGAGAAAATCCTCGTTGCCAAAGTAAGAGAATATGATTTCGACGAAGTATCTTCCTCAATCGAACAACTGATTCAATCCGCACAAGAGGGCAAGATATTCCCTACAGTGCAATTTATGAAGGAAATTGTTCCTGAATACAAAAGCAAAAACTCAATCTACGAAAAACTGGATAAATAATATGGCATTTTTTGGACTATTCGGAAAAGAAAAAAAAGAAACACTTGACAAAGGATTAGAAAAAACCAAAGAGTCAGTACTCAGTAAGATTGGTCGTGCCATCGCTGGTAAAACAACCATTGATGATGATGTACTCGACAACTTAGAAGAAGCGCTGATCATGTCTGACGTGGGCGTAGATACCACTTTGCGTATCATTGAGCGCATCCAAGAGCGCGTGAAACGCGACAAATATATGGGCACTGCGGAGCTCAACCGCATTCTCGTAGATGAAGTAGCCTCACTCTTAGCTGAAAATAACGCATCCCAAGTGTTGGATTTTGCAGATGAACTACCTACCAAACCATACGTGATTATGGTAGTGGGTGTGAATGGTGTCGGCAAAACGACTACCATCGGTAAACTCGCTCACCAATACAAACAAGCTGGCAAAAAAGTGTATTTGGGTGCTGCCGATACTTTCCGCGCTGCAGCTGTAGAACAACTCTGCATTTGGGGTGAACGCGTAGGCGTGCCTGTAATCAAACAACAACAAGGTTCTGACCCTGCTAGCGTAGCCTTCGACACCCTATCTAGTGCTAAGGCCAACGATGCTGATGTCGTTCTGATTGACACCGCAGGCCGATTGCACAACAAAATCAACTTGATGAACGAGCTCACAAAAATCAAAAATGTGATGCAAAAAGTAGTACCCGATGCACCACATGATGTGATGCTGGTGTTGGATGGTAGTACAGGACAAAACGCCTTTGAACAAGCTAAGCAATTTACCAAGGCTACCCAAGTGAGTTCACTAGCGATCACCAAGTTAGACGGTACTGCCAAAGGCGGCGTAGTAATTGGTATTAGTGACCAATTCAAGATTCCAGTACGATATATTGGTTTGGGAGAACAAATGACAGACCTGCAAGTCTTTGACAGAGAAGAATTTGTAAAATCACTATTGCACGTTGACTAATCCTATGCGTAAATTCCTATTCATGGCTACACTTGCCCTACTCACTGCCTCTTGCCAAGTCAAAGAGGACACCACCAAAGCCCCTATCACCAAGCCTGAAATAACAATTGAAGGTGGTCGCTTAACCCCTGAGGCACTTTGGGCGATGGGACGCATCAATAGCGTACACCCTAATCCACAAGGAGACTTAGCATATACAATCAGTTATTATAGTGTGGAAGAAAACCGCTCCACATCATGGATTCGTATAGCAAGAGAAACTAAAAAAGGAGAATTAACCACAAAGGCAGAATTTGTAGGACATTCTCCAGCTTGGTGCAGGATAGACCGTCAATGGTGCTTAGCATACATCAATTCAGGTAAATTGCATATCCGACTGAACGATGGAACAACTAAGACTCTTAGCGGATTTGACCATGATATTGAAGGATTTCTGATTGCTCCACAACAAGATAAAATCATTCTGATTACACAAGTTACAACTATCCCATCCACAGCAGACAAGCACCCCGACTTGCCATTGGCATCAGGTCGTGTAGTAAACGATTTGATGTACAAACATTGGGACGAGTGGACTGCAACCGCTCCACATCCATTCTTATGCGATTTGAAAACACCATTAGGTAAACTAGCTAATAAAAAAAATAAACTCGAAATCAACAACTGTATCGACCTATTGGAAGGAACACCATACGAATCACCAATGAAACCCTTTGGCGGCATTGAGCAACTCGCATGGAGCCCAGACGGCAAAACCATAGCCTACACCTGCCGAAAAAAAAGCGGATTGGATTATGCCGTTTCAACCAATTCTGATATCTATCTATACGATATAGCAACGGGCACGCACACCAACCTCACAGAGGGCAACATGGGCTATGACACCAATCCAAGCTATTCTCCTGACGGACAATGGATTGCATGGCAATCTATGGAGCGTGACGGATATGAGAGTGACGAGAATCGTCTCATGATTCAAAACCTTCTCACTGGCGAACGTCGCTTCCTCACACAAGGTATGGAAACCAACGTGGATGCCTACTATTGGAAAGACAATAACTCGCTTGTATTCAGTGCAGTATGGCACGCTACAAGCATGCTATATGAGGTTAACCTACTAGCAGAGCGCACCTGCCTCACCACAGGACAATATGACTATGTACCAGGCGGAAATGTAGGCAACGGTTACTACTGCTTGCGCCATTCTATGAAAGAGGCGAATGAGATTTATCGTATCTATTCAAAAGAAAACCAATGGCCAATTGCGGAAGATGAGATAGTACAACTTACCCACGAGAACGAGAATATCTACTCACAAATCACCATGGGTACAGTTGTTCCTCGTTGGCAGGAAACCACCGATGGCAAGCAGATGCTCACATGGATTATCTACCCGCCTCACTTCGACCCTAATAAGAAATACCCTACCCTGCTCTATTGCGAAGGTGGGCCACAATCGCCCGTAAGTCAGTTCTGGAGTTTCCGCTGGAACTTCATGATGATGGCAGCCAATGACTATATCATCGTAGCTCCTAACCGCCGTGGTTTGCCTGGTTTTGGCAACGAATGGAACGAACAAATCAGTGGCGACTACGGAGGACAATGTATGAAGGACTACTTAGCAGCTATTGATGAGTTTGTAGCCAACGAGCCATACGTAGATAAAGACCGTTTGGGTTGCGTAGGCGCATCATTCGGTGGATTTAGCGTTTATTGGTTGGCAGGTCACCACCAAAAACGCTTCAAAGCCTTCATCGCACACGACGGTATTTTCAACATGGAGATGCAATACCTTGAGACCGAGGAGAAATGGTTTGCTAACTGGGATATGGGTGGAGCCTATTGGGACAAGAAGAATAAAATTGCCCAACGCACATTTGACAATTCTCCACACCTGTTTGTAGGCGAATGGGATGCACCTATTCTCTGTATCCATGGTGAAAAAGATTATCGCATTCTTGCCAACCAAAGTATGGCAGCTTTCGATGCGGCTAAAATGCGTGGTGTACCGGCTCAATTGCTCATCTTCCCAGATGAAAATCACTGGGTATTAAAACCACAAAACGGTATCCTATGGCAAAGAACATTCTTTGCTTGGCTCGACAAATGGTTGGAAGACAAATGATTACGAAGTTACAAACATTCAAAACAGAATATTATGTTGAACGATAAGATTGCACTCATCACAGGAGCTGCCAAAGGAATTGGCCGAACAATAGCTCTTTACTTTGCAAAGCACGGTTGCCACATTGCGTTTACCGATATCTGCCGTGATGAAAATGTAGATACTCTTATTAATGAAATAGAAGGATTAGGTGTCAAAGCCCTATTCGTAGAGAGCAATGCGGCCAATTACGAAGCAGCGCATGCTGTAGTAGAGCAAGTCATTGCTACCTTTGGCAGATTAGATATACTTATTTGCAATGCAGGTATCACACGTGACACCTTATTGATGAGAATGAACGAGAAGCAATGGGATGACGTATTGGATATTAACCTGAAATCCGTATTCAACTATTGCCACGCCGCTACTCCACAAATGATGCGCCAACGCAGTGGTAGTATCATTGCCATGTCTTCTGTAGTAGGTATTGGTGGCAACGCAGGTCAATCCAACTATGCTGCCTCTAAAGCAGGTATTATCGGATTTATCAAGTCACTGAGCAAAGAGTTAGGTAGTCGTAATATTCGTGCCAATGCTATTGCTCCAGGATTTATTCTAACAGATATGACCTTGGCTCTGCCCGAAGAGACTCGTGCTGAGATGGTCAAAATGATTCCAATGCGCCGTTGCGGTGAAACGGAGGAAGTGGCTAAAGTTGCACTCTTCCTCGCATCTGACCTATCTTCCTATGTATCAGGACAGGTTATTTCCGTGAATGGAGCAATGGGTTAATTAGATTGCTGCATCTCTATCAAACGGCGATAGTAGCCATTCTTAGCAAGGAGCTCATCATGAGTTCCTTGCTCTACTATTTGCCCTTCGTGTAATACACAAATCAAATCGGCATTGCGTATCGTACTCAGGCGATGAGCGACTACGAGCGTTGTGCGATCTTTCATCAAGTTCTCAAGAGCTTCTTGTACCAATTTCTCAGACTCGGTATCCAATGCAGATGTAGCTTCATCCAGGATTAGGATAGGTGGGTTCTTGAGTATAGCACGCGCAATAGATATACGTTGGCGTTGTCCACCACTGAGACGTGAACCACGATCACCAATAGTAGTTTGATATTGGTCGGGAGTAGCCATAATAAAGTCATCGGCATTGGCAATACGCGCAGCTTGTCGCACCTGCTCCATTGTAGCAGACTCAACACCAAAAGTGATATTATTGTAGAACGTATCGTTGAAGAGAATCGCCTCTTGATTCACATTACCCATTAGTGCACGTAGATCGTATGTTTTCACCTCTCGTATGTCCACACCGTCAATCATAATCTTTCCCTCTATGGGGTCATAGAAACGAGGCAAGAGATCTGCCATCGTAGTCTTTCCACTACCCGATTGCCCCACCAAAGCAATCGTTTGTCCCTTATGAATCGCCAAATTTATCCCCCTTAGAACAGGGCGATCTGCCTGATAGGAGAAAGATACATCTTCATAGCGTATAATATACTGAAAATCTGATATTTGATTTGGTTTTTCCGCCTCGCGAATGGTTGTTTCTGTATTGAGTATTTTATCTATTCGCTCTAAAGATGCCATACCACGACGTATTCCGTATGTGGCTTTGCTAAGGTCTTTAGCCGGACCAATAATGGAGTAGAATATCACAAGGTAATAAATGAATGTCGCGGCATCAATCGATGAATAATCACCTAAAATCAGCGTACCGCCAAACCACAGAAGAATGGCAATGAGTGCTGTACCTAAGAACTCTGATACTGGGTGAGCAAGATAGTAGCGACGGTTGATACGGTTGAATGTCGCACGTGTGGCATTGATGAGATTGAGAAAACGATGCGTGAGTTTACTTTCTGCATTGAATGCCTTCACTACACGCAGACCACCCAGTGTTTCATCTATTTGGGTAAGGATCTCTGCATTCTGCTCTTGTCCTTTCGTAGAAGCACGCTTCAGCGAACGACCTATACGTCCGATGAGAAGACCTGCTACTGGCAAAAGAACGAGCACAAAGAGAGTCAGTTGCCAAGAGATAGTGAAAAGCGTAATGAGATATACAAGAATCATAATTGGGTCCTTGAAAAGCATATCCAGAGTGGACATAATACTCGCCTCCACTTCATTGACATCGTTGGTCATGCGCGACATGACGTCGCCCTTGCGCTCTTCGGTGAAAAAGCCAATAGGCAGACTGACCACTTTTTTATAGAGTTGTGCGCGCAGGTCACGCAGTACGCCCGTGCGTATGGGCACCATAAAGTAGTTTGCAAGCCATGCTGTAAGGCACTTTAATCCAGTGAGTAGCACCAAACATGCACCCAACAGCAATAGCACGTATTGCGCACCACGGGTATCCATTTGCATTTGCAGAAAATAGTATAGATTATTCTTCAATATGTTCAGTGTTTCCTGCATAGTGGTTGCATCAGACCATGGCATATACACCGCCCTCACTTTTGACAAACCAAACAGGATTTGCAGCACAGGTATGATAGTCGCAAATGAGAAGAGCGACAATATCGTTGATAGCACATTGAAGAAGAGGTTCGCTGCCACTTGCCAACGGTATGGCGGTATGAAACGACGGAGAAGAGATTGTATATTCATAATGACTATTTACAAGGTACAATTTACTATTTTATAACATGCCTCTTTTTCGATTGCTTTCGCTCACGTACAGCAGTATCTGCCTATCAAAGGCATCTTGGTCAATACCCAAGTCGGTCTGTATCGGCAGGACATGCAATTTCTTGCCGAGGGCTTCAAGCAATGGTGTTTGCTGCATACGCATATAGTCTTTTTCGGTCGTCACCACATGCTTATATTGCTCTGCCTTGCTCAAGATGAATTTTATATCGCCTTTTGTGAAATGACGATGGTCAGCAAAGGCCAATAGTTCCGTATCAGGAAATGACTGTCGCAAGTGTTCAAGCAGGGGGGCTGGATTTGCTATACCCGCCACGAGCAGAGGGGTTGAGGATATACGCAGAGGCGCATAACCAATGGACGAATAGTACAAATGTTGATACGATGCCAAACGCAGACTGTTACTCACAATACGGCGATCGATAGGCTGCATAGTCTTCGGACATTTGGTTACAACCACGGCGTTGGCACGTGCACTCTCTGCAGGCAAATCGCGCAAGGTTCCGAAGGGCAAAATATGGTCATGCACATACAATTTGTCGTATGAGGTCAACAAAATATAGAAACCCGCACGCAGTTTGCGATGTTGATACGCATCATCCAAGATGATACATTGTAGGTCAGGTATTTGATGCTGCAACTGCTTAACGCCTTGCACCCTATCGGCGCACACAGCCACTGGTATATCGGGATAATGTGTGTGGATGAGCATCGGCTCATCGCCGATAGTCTTTGCATTATCATGCTCATTGGCAATACGAAAGCCACTAGTTTTCCTACCATATCCACGCGACAAGACAGCTACCTTATAGTTGGGCGATAGCAGACGAATCAGATACTCGGTCATAGGGGTCTTACCCGTACCACCGACGGCCAGATTGCCAATCGCTATAGTGGGCACATCTACCTTATATGAAGGCAACACATGGTCATCGTATAGGACATTGCGTACCCATACACCAAAGGCATAGAGCCATGATAGAGGAGCGAGTAAAAACTTCATTGGTATCAAATTATTAGGTTACTGACTGCTTATATAACTTAAACGTTTTGCGGTGGTAAGGCGTTATGCCATGCTGTTTGATAGCTTCGTAGTGCGCTTTGGTAGGATAGCCCATATTCGTATCCCAGTGGTACTGAGGATACTCATCGTGCAAACGAAGCATATACTCATCACGATAGGTCTTAGCCAATACACTCGCTGCTGCTATTGACAAATACTTGCCATCTCCTTTCACCACTGTGCGTGCAGGGATCTCCATCACTTGCCCTTCGGGGATATAGGGTTTCCATTTGTTGCCATCGACAATGATATGCTGGGGTGTCACACTTAATTGGCTGAGTGCTCGCTGCATACCGAGAATCGAAGCATTGAGAATATTGATTCGATCTATCTCCTCTGCTGTCACTTCCACTACGGCCCATGCTGTGGCATGTTGCTCTATCAGCGGACGCAAGTAATGACGTTGTTTGTCTGTGAGTTGCTTGCTATCGTTGAGCATGGATAGCCAGTCACGATATTCTTCTATTTCCAGCAACGAAGGGTCTAACACCACCGCAGCAGCAAATACACTTCCTGCCAAAGGACCACGACCAGCCTCATCACAACCAGCCTCTACTACTCCTGCTATGCAACAACTCTTCAACATCACCTTTTAATCTTCACTTAAAACGGATAACCTATCGCAAAATGAAAGCTCATGTCCTCTTTCCAATTCAAGCCATTTGGCACTGTACGCCACTGCGTTCCTGCCCATTGATCATACAAACGGCTGGGGTCGTACAATTTGACACCAAAGTCCACACGGAAGACAAATATAGAGAAGTCCAGTCGCACACCCACACCGTATGCCAAAGCTATTTGCTTATAAAACTCATTCCAGTGAAACTGACCTTTGGGTTGGGTCTCATAGTCAAAGATAGTCCATATATTTCCAGCATCTACAAAAGCTGCCAATTCAAAAATCGACCACACTTTAGCACGGTACTCAATGCTCATGTTCAAACGTATATCACCCGACTGATTGTTAAAGTCAATCATGCTACCATTTCCTCGATAACCACCAGGTCCCAGACTACGCGCAGTCCAACCACGCACACTATTGGCGCCACCGGCGAAGTAGCGTTTCTCAAAGGGCACAGCCTGCGAGTTGGCGTATGGCACCGCCAATCCCAAATCTGCGTGATAGACCATACGGTGCGAGGGGTTGAATATCTGATTATACGTAAACGACACATCGGCCTTGGCAAACTGCGCGAAGCGCGTACCAAATAGGGTGTACTTACCTTCACTATCCGTAGGGAAACGAAACGCCTCTGCCAAGCCCAGCATCAAGTTACCTGCTGTCTCAATGTTATAATTGACATTGGTGTATGAGCGATACGGTTGTCGCGACAAGAACGAAGAGTAGTTGCCTGAGTATCCCCATCCTACGATAAAGTGATTCTCGTAGGAGTATTTGAGGATATTGGTTGATTGCAAGAACTGGTCACGAAACGCATCGCTAATCCATGGCAGATAGACATAGCTGATGTCCGCAAAACGGAACTGATGTTGCCATCGCGATAAGCGTTGGCGCAGTTGGTATTGCAATCCCGCACCAAAGATACTACGAGTATATTCCTCTGGACGCTTCTGGTAGTTATAGTTCAGGTCGATGGCCAAGGAGTTAGGGAACTTGAGTCCTGTGCTGGCTTTAGCTTCTATCGCACGACCACCATTCTGACGCCACTCATAGCTGGTACGACCGTCTATGGTAAACTCCTCCGCACCTCTAAATAGGTTACGATTAGCGTATCCCGCACCAACAGCTATACCCCAATCGCCTGCAGAATAGGTACCTTCGGTCTCCACGGATATGGTATTGAGTTTGCTGCGCGATAATACAATATGACAATCCAGTTCATCCTCCGAGATGGGGTCAAAACTAATGTCCACGTACTTAATGGGTGCCAACTGATTCAAGTTGCTATAGGCTCGCTCTACGCGCACCTCGTTGTACATATCGCCAGGATGAATAGGACAATTACGTATTAGCACATTCTCGCGCAGCAGTTTATCTCCTATCCATGTGAACTCGTAGTCTCCTTTCATGGAGGCACGCATGCGTTCTCCCTCAGGCGCACGACCTATCTCATAGTCTATATGGAAGTGCACATGCGCTATCTTGTAATGTCGGAACACTTGTGCTTGCTCCTCAGGCGAAAGTTGTGTGGCATAGTCACTCATTTTGACAGTCACATCCACCTGTTTTTTAAGGCGCGTGCTGTCTGCCACAAACTGTATCATGTCTTCATCAAAATAGTAACAGCCATTGCGACGCATGGCTCTGGCTATACGTTGGCGCTCTTGGTTGAGCATATCCACGTCGAACTGCATCCCCTCACTAATCAGCGCACGCTGGTCTTGGGCTATCTGTTTAAGTTCGTCGTGCTGAAAATCCACACTATAGCGTCTTATCATGTATGGTTCACCTGCATGCACACGGTAGGTTAGGTTCACTTTTCTATCCTTAACCGTCATAGTGGTATCTACCTTAGCTGTGAAATAGCCCTTATTCTGCATAGCTTTTCTCAGCTGTGCCATGCTTCTGTCTGTCAATTCGGGGGCGTAGATGACGGGGGCTTCGCCTATGCGTCGGGCGTTCTTGCTGGTCCATTTGGTGGTGTCAAGCGAAGCGGTATTGTATATATCCAATTGCAACTTCCAGAACCCCAATATTTCGGTATTCTGTTTTTGTTGCAAGTAGTTCTTCAGGTCACTGACAGCAACCTCCTTGGTATCCTCCACCTTGATATTTGCTTTGTTGAGCAAATACTCACCTTGAGGCACAAATTTGGTGGTGTTGCAGCCCATTAGACACAGGACAAGTCCTATGCTCCATACATGTATTCTATTTAAAGACAATTTCCGCATCATAAATTGGCTGCAAAATTACGAAAAAAATTGAATATACGCAAGTAAATAGTATTTTATTTGTTTTATTCTCTTTTTTTGCGTAACTTTAGGCTAAAAAACGTGTATGATTTATGGTTATATTCGCGTAAGTTCCGACAAGCAGACTGTCGAGAACCAGCGATTTGAGATTCAGCAATTTTGCAAGCAAGAGGGTCTGCACATTGACGGTTGGATAGAGGAAACAATCTCTGGTACAAAACGTTACACTAGAAGGCGCCTAGGGTATCTATTGCGTAAGACGAATAAGGGTGATCTTATTATCTGTAGCGAGTTGTCTCGTTTGGGTCGCAACTTGTATATGATTATGGAAATTCTGAGTATCTGCATGTCAAAAGAGTGCATCGTGTGGACTATCAAGGACGGTTATCGTTTGGGAGATGACATCCAGAGCAAGGTATTGGCATTTGCGTTTGGTCTTTCTGCTGAGATTGAGCGTAATCTCATCTCGCAGCGCACCAAGGAAGCGTTGGCTCGCATCAAGGCGGAGGGTAAAACAATAGGAAGGGTCAAAGGGTCTCCTACGAACCCTGAATGTTTTCGTCTTCATCGCCACGATGCTTACATCCGCCAGGCTTTGGCAGAGGGTGTGCGACAATGCCAGATGGTTCGCCACCTGCATACCAACCGCTCCACCCTGCGTCGCTACATCAACCGCTTCATACTCCCACCCAGTTAAGAAGCATGGGAGCACCCACTTCCCAATACCCTTCAACACGTTAAATGCCTTCAATTTATCGGGTAGATGAAAGAAAAAGAGCGATAGAAATTCTGTCGCTCTTGGTAGTGCTACGGGGAATCGAACCCCGGTTTACGGCGTGAGAGGCCGTTGTCCTAGGCCACTAGACGATAGCACCGTGACCGTATGTCATACTTCCTTTTCGAAAGCGAGTGCAAAGGTACTGCTTTTTTTTGACATGACCAAATATTTTCGAAAAAAAATGCAAAAAAGTAGCATTTTTTTGTTTTTTTGCTGTTTTTTTGAGCAAAATCATGGATTTTTTGCACCCAAACATGCATTTTCGAAGCGGAATACTTGCGTATGTGCAAATTTTGTAGTAACTTTGCACGATAATTTGGAATAGTAGGCATTATGACAACTAACTTAGGATATGTTCGCGTAGCAGCTGCCGTACCACAAATGCGCGTAGCAGACTGCAAGTACAATACAAACGAGATTAAAAAGCAAATCAAAGAAGCCCTGCAAGAAGGCGTGGAAGTGGTTTGTTTTCCCGAACTGAGTCTAACAGGCTACACTTGTGCGGACTTATTCTTCACACAACAGTTGCAACAAGATGCGCTCATAGGATTAAAGGATATATGCGCGTACACGCGTGATCTACCAATTATCGTACTAGTAGGTTCGCCCTTGAAAGTGGACAACAACCTCTACAACTGCGCTTTCGTCATTACTGATGGCGAAGTAGTGGGCATTGTTCCTAAAATCAACCTACCCAACACTGGCGAGTTCTACGAGAAACGCTGGTTCTCCTCAGGTCGCGATGTACTGGAACATAATGTGAACAGTATCCGCCCACGTATCCCTACCATTGAGTTATGGGGCAACGATGTTCCATTCGGCATTGACCTACTATTTGCCACCAAAGATTATAGTTTCGGTATCGAGATATGCGAAGACCTATGGTCTCCCCTACCCGCTAGCACACAGTTGGCGATACAGGGAGCAGAGATTATCTTCAACCTCTCGAGCAGCAACTGCGTGACTGGCAAGCATGAGTTTCGTCAGCGCATGATCACCCAACAGTCCGCACGCGTGCACTGCGGATACGTATATACCTCATCTGGCATAGGTGAATCAACCACAGACATTGTTTTCTCGGGTAGTACCTACATAGCAGAAAACGGAGACATGCTGGAGATAGGCGACCGTTTTCAGATGGAGAGTAGCATGATTATCACCGAGATAGATGTGGAGCGTCTCCGTATAGACCGCCAACGCAATACCAACTTCACACATGATAAGCACGGACATTATCGTCATATACAAGTAGCTCCGCTAGAGGAGAGTTTAGAAGACGGCTCCGCCTACAATTTAGAGTTGATAGGCAAGGGTCCACTCCATCGCCATTTCCCTAAGACACCTTTCCTGCCCAAACATACCAACAGCGTGGAGTACTGCGAGGATGTGCTGAACCTACAAGTGCATGGCCTGCTTCGCCGTTGGCAACACACCCATGCCGAGTCTTTAGTGATAGGCATATCGGGCGGATTAGACTCCACTCTGGCACTCCTGGTCTGCGCACTAACAGCCGACCGTTTAGGATATAGTCGCAGCCAAGTGATAGGTGTCACCATGCCTGGCTTTGGTACCAGTGACCGCACCTATCATAACGCTATCGAACTGATGGGACAACTGGGAATCAGCATCCATGAGATACCCATCCGAGATATGGCAACACAGCACTTGCATGACATCAATCACGACATCAACCAACACGACATTACCTACGAGAACGCACAAGCACGCATTCGTACGCTGATACTGATGGACATGGCCAACAAGTATAACGGCATCGTCGTCGGCACTGGTGATATGAGCGAGCTGGCATTGGGTTGGGCTACCTATTGCGGTGACCAAATGTCCATGTATGGCGTCAATGCAGGTATACCTAAGACATTGGTGCGTTATTTGGTGAAATACGCAGCAGAGAATATCTTCGGCGATCGTACACGCGAGATACTGCTCGACATAGTCGATACCCCCGTATCACCCGAACTACTGCCTACAGACGAAAATGGCAATATTGCACAAAAAACCGAAGACAAAGTAGGACCTTACGAGCTACACGACTTCTTCCTATACTATTTCCTGCGCTACGGTTTCACCCGCGAGAAGATAGCATACATGGCCAGCATAGCGTTTGAGGGCGTATATAGCGAGAAGGTGATAGCGCACTGGCTCGATGTGTTCATGCGTCGCTTCTTCACACAGCAGTTCAAACGCAGTTGTATGCCTGATGGACCTAAAGTGGTAGGCGTGAGCCTCTCTCCACGTGGCGACTGGCGTATGCCGAGTGATGTCGCAATAAATTAATCCTATGGATAATGGCCGCCGGTCGCTGGACGCCGGCTACAAAAAAACAGAATATGAAACGAATAATGACAATATTTGCGGCAATAGCGATAGCATTGACCGCTGGAGCGCAGCTCGTTCAGCCCATCAAGTGGAAGGGCGAAGTAGTAGGCGATAGCGTTCGCCTGACAGCCACTATTGAACAAGGTTGGCATCTCAACATCATCGAACTCGGCGATGGATTATACATGGACGAGTACGAAGGTACATTCACCGAGACGCTCGCGAAGGCGGACACCGTTCGTGTACGTTTTAACGCGTGTGATGACAAGATGTGTACTGCCCCAGAGACATGGGAGTTCGTATCTAACAGCGACAGCGGTCTAGCCTCTAACAGCGATAGCGGTCTAACAGCCGAAGGCGGTCAATCCATTTGGTGGGTATTCCTCATGGGCTTGCTTGGTGGATTATTAGCCATCTTCACCCCTTGCGTATGGCCAATCATTCCGATGACCGTCAGCTTCTTCATCAAGCGCGGTGGTGCTGCCAAAGGTACCACCAACGCTACTGTAGTACGCGATGCTATTCTCTATGGAATGAGCATTGTGATTATCTACGTGGGCTTGGGATTGTTGGTGACACTTGTTTTTGGAGCATCTGCACTCAACGCTTTGTCCACCAACGCGGTAGTGAATATTATCTTCTTCTTAATTTTGGTATTGTTCGCTGCATCGTTCTTCGGAGCTTTTGAGATCACCTTGCCTAGTTCTTGGTCCACTGCGCTCAATAGCAAGTCAAGCAACACAACTGGTTTCCTCAGCATCTTGCTCATGGCATTTACTCTCGTGGTAGTATCTTTCTCTTGCACGGGTCCTATCATCGGTACCTTGCTTGTAGAGGCAGCTGGTAAATCGCTTCTCGCGCCTGCTATGGGTATGCTTGGCTTCGCCATTGCATTGGCATTGCCATTCTCGCTGTTTGCCATGTTCCCATCCGTATTGAAGAAGTTGCCTAAGTCTGGCGGTTGGATGAACACCTTCAAGGTGACGTTGGCGTTCTTGGAGTTGGCATTAGCGTTGAAGTTCCTCAGCGTAGCAGACTTAGCGTATGGATGGCATATCCTCGACCGCGAGGTATTTGTATCGCTCTGGATTGTGATTTTCTCGCTCTTGGGTTGTTACTTGCTCGGTTTGATTTCGTTCCCACACGACGATGAGGAACACAAGACAACTAGCGTTTCACGCCTCTTCTTGGCGATTATCTCACTTGCGTTTGCCATGTATATGGTTCCTGGTTTGTGGGGCGCACCATTGCGCGCTATCTCTGCTTTCGCGCCACCTATGAGCACCCAAGACTGGGTCATGACACCTGGCGCAGTCACCCATAGCCAATTGCCAATTGCCAATTGCCAATACACTACTATGAGTGTACACGAAGGCCAAATCACCTTCACCGATTATGATGAGGGTATGGCATACGCTAAGGAGAACAACATGCCTGTGTTCTTGGATTTCAATGGTTATGGCTGTGTCAACTGTCGTAAGATGGAGGCTGCTGTACTGAGCAAACCAGAAGTGGCAGAACACATGCACCAGTATGTGCTTATCTCGCTTATTGTGGACGACAAGACCAAGCTTGACGAGCCTATCGTCATGGAGGAGAACGGCAAGAAGACCACTTTGAAAACCGTAGGTGATAAGTGGAGCCACATGCAACGCGTACAATATCAATCAAATGCACAACCATACTACGTGCAACTGGATGCCGACGGCAACCGCATCGTAGAAAGCAGCTATGCCTACGACGAGGATATTGAGAAGTTCCTCAATTGGCTCAAATACTAAACAACGCTACACAATTATGTATTCACAAGATAATAAAAAGACTGGTTTTTCTAGAAGTTCTAGACCTTTTAGAGGCTCCAGCGATTCGCCTAATCGCCCAATCGCCTCATCGCCTAAGAATTACGACACCCGTCGTCCACCTGAGAAAGAGATGGTGTTCGGTATTCGTGCTATCATTGAGGCTATTGACGCAGGCAAGACTATCGACAAGATTCTCCTTCGCCGCGATATGACTTCTACTATTGGTAAGGAACTTCTCAAGAAACTCATGGGCACTACTACTCCTGTGCAGAAAGTGCCTGTAGAGAAACTCAACCAATACACCGATAAGAACCACCAGGGTGCTATCGCCTTCCTCAGCCCTATTGAATTCTACGATGTGGAGACACTCGTCCCTACTCTCTTTGAGCAAGGCAAGACGCCACTACTCATGGTGCTTGATGGCGTGACTGATGTACGCAATTTCGGTGCTATTGCTCGTACGTGTGCGTGCGCAGGCGCGGATGCACTGATTATAGGTGCACATGGTAGTGTAGCTATCAATGGTGATGCGGTGAAGACATCGGCTGGAGCGTTGTACCATTTGCCTGTGTGCAAAGTGGACAGCTTGCAACACACCTTGCAGTATCTCCGCGACTCTGGTTTCCACGTAGTAGCTGCTACAGAGCACGCTACGCAGAACTATACCGAAGTGGACATGACTGCTCCCGCAGCTATTGTCATGGGTAGCGAGGAGAAAGGTATCTACGAGGCCAATTTGCGCATCTGCTCGCACCAAGTGCGTATCCCTATGTCAGGTGTGATTGAGAGTTTGAATGTCAGCGTCGCAGCAGGCGTAATGTTGTACGAGGCAGTACGCCAAAGAGGATAATTTACCTCCCACAGATCTCACAGATTGTACAGATTTAATAAATCTCCATGATTTAGAGAAACCTGTTGGAGAATAAATCATTAGAGTGTGTCAAATGCAGACACACTCTTTTTTATCTATTTTCTATGCCTTTTTCTATGTTTCCTTTACCTCTCCAGCCATCGTAACCGTTACCACCCCGTTACCACCTCGTTACTGCCGTGTAGTTTCCTGACAGATTGACCACTGTTTTACCTTAATCTAATAAGCGATTTGGGGTTAATAACAATCGAAAGATTGCCATTTCTCTTTTACTTCTCTTATACTTATCCATATTCCACCGAGAGACGACCGAGAGAAGAGCAACAGAACATCTTTTCTTAATATCGCTGACTAAACCTGAAAAAGGTTGACTCGATTACTGATATATAATCTTAAAAAACGTACTTTTTTGACTCGTTTCCTAAAAAGGTTGACTGGAGTCCTAAAAAGGTTGACTCTTTGAAATAGGATGCAAAGATACTACATTCT
>JAZUCY010000071.1:0-5390 GCA_045639365.1 Paludibacteraceae bacterium | reverse complement strand
TTCCATCATACAAATACCATTTTCCATTAACGAGAGTAGGTACATATTCATTAAAGGCAGAACGATATGCTTCATCATCTCCAGTAGTATGCAGTTCAACATCGGTTCGTTGCAAGCCCCAAAGCGTTGGGAAGAGGTCTTCGGGCTTCTGTTCGGTAGCATTGTACTCGCAGCCATACTCATCGTAAAGATCCCCTGTATATTTTAATTCATCGCCTTGGTAGGCGCAGAGGAGCGCAAAGGTACCTCCGCCAACCCAGCCACAAGGAAGAGAACTAATCAAAAATCCTTCAGGAGAGCCAACGCCTTCGATCCATGTTATTTCCTCACTAGATATTTCCATATTGCCTTCTCCATCTACATCACATAAAGGACGCAACTTTATGATAAGCGGGAAGGTTTTAAGATCTGCTTGCATGTCATCTACAACGCATGGAGATGATGCTGTTTCTACATCATCTACAACGCATGAATATGTGCTATATGTTCCTATGCCAGAGAATACTTCCAATGTGTCGCCTACTTGTGCAGAGAAGTCGTATGCTAAATATTCGCCTGTTGGCAAATCTTCGGTGTATGGGTCGTTGTCATCAAAGCCTTCATAATAGACATATACTTTCCTATCGTTGGTGAAGCGTACGGAAGTTCTTGAGGTAAATTTGCTATATGTATAATCACCGATGATAGTATCTTTTCCTAGTCGATATTGAGAAGTACTTGCTGTTTCATCAAAGCGCATACCGTCAAACCACATGACATTCCATTTGTTGCACCATTGGTCTTTGTAGGAAGTTTCTACATCACAGAGGCACTCTGCGCCAAGGCGTTCCATTTCTGTATCGTCCATTTGGTAGAGGAGTTTGCCGTTACGGCTTGCACAGACGAGGCGTTCGCCCATATAACATGTAGGAAGAGCATATGGATTAGCAATATTTATATAATCTCCTCCAAAACTACCTCCAACATTTCCAATTCCTTCTACATAATAGTTGCCATTTTCCCAATCATTGCCAAATAACCATCTTTTATATTCTTTCCCGTCTAATAATGTGATTGTTGATACTTCAGTAACACGTTTCGATCCTAATGGCACTTTCTTAATTATAAACTCATCTGTTTCTACATCATAATCTTCGTATGCTATGTAATCCACTACCGCTGCGTATTCAAGTTCGGGGAAAGAATAGATGTCTATTCCGAGATTTTGCAAAGTTTCGCCAACTTCTAAAGTATAATCATATAAGACCAAGTCTTTTTCGTATGGAAAACTATAAATTAGAACTTTCGAATCTTCTTCACGCAAAAACACACCGCCACATTTAAGATATTGTTTGCCATTAATTTCCGTTATCTCTTTGGGTGAAAATAAATAACTCTTGTTTTCTTCGCATCCATCAAACCATTCATCGCAACTTGTTCGTTGCAAGCCCCATAGCGTAGGGAAGAGGTCTTTAGGTTTTTGCTCTGCGTTATACTCGCAGCCATATTCTATAAATGTATCATTATCTGTAAATGCGTCATTATCAACAGAATAGGCAAGCACATTATTTTTGTAAGCGCAAAGCAATTGATAGTTGCTATTGCCAGGCACTAGCAGTCCTCCATGTAAGAATCCGCTGTATGAGCCAACAAACTCTTCCCAAATCATTGCTGCAGGGATCGTGTTACCTATTATAGGATCAATAATGTCCATTACATATGTATCCTCTGCGATACCACCCGCCGTGGAGTAATTATCTGTTATTACGCATTTGTAGGTCTTGAAGTGTTCGTAGTTATTGATGCCAGAAAATACCTCAAGCGTATCGCCAATCTCATGATAGCCAAAGTCATACAATAAGTATTCTGCATTATCATAATAAATAAAGGCTTTCTTGTTTTCTGCAAATCGCACCGCTGCCACATACTCCTTAGTGCTTTCTTCGTCCGCCGTCCAATGACGGGTCACTGCGGTATATTCTTTGCCGTCAATGATAGTGTCATGGGCTAATTTATATTGCCATGTTTGGGCAGTTTGTTCAAATGCCATACCATCAAATTCTAATACATTCCAAGTATTGCTGCTCCATTGCCATTTTTTAGACCACGAAGTGCATGGACAATCTATATTGAGTCGATTTCTCTCTTCATCATCCATCAGGTAAACTAGTCTATCGTAACTGGAGGCACAAACAAGGTGTTCTTCAACACAACATGTAGGAACATCTTCCCATGGATTTCTGATTATAGGAAAGAAATCTGCACCTAAATGACCGATATTCACCATATACTCCATACCATTGCTGAAAGTCCATTTCCTATACTGGTTGCTATCGCACATCATAACCATTGATACGTCGGTTACGATTAAGGTGTCAATAGGACTAGATAACTCGCCATTAATATAGATAGGATAATCTACTACAACAGGTTTCACTCCTGGTAATATCGGGTCTCCCTCTGTCATAGGAACCATATCAATATTTAGGGTTGTGAGGGTGTCGCCTACTTCAAGTGTAAAGTCATAAAGTACCAAATCCTTTTTTGCAGGTTCGCTGTAAACTAAGATTCTACCTTCTTTGTCTTCGCGTAGCCAAAAGTCGTTGTATTCTATATAGTCGTTGCCATCTATTTCAAACATATTGTCTTCGAAGCTCAATCTGTTGATTGTGCGATACTGCTCATCTCCTTCGGTATAATAGCAAGTAGTACGCTCCAAATATGCCAATGTAGGAAACAGATATCCAAATAATGTTTCCGAAAACATTTGAGTGCTCATCAGCGCACAAAGTAGAAAAAGTAATGCTCGTTTCATAGGTACAATAGTTTTATGAAGTTATATATTTCAGTTATACATTTGGGTTTCTTATGATGTTCCTATAGTTATCTAACGTATATCTATCGTATATGTACCGTATATCTACCGTAATTGACAGCGGAGAGATAGCGGATTTTGCTGCAAAGGTACTGCTTTTCTTGAAACGATGCAATAGGTTTGGGGGTTTGTACTGCTAGCAAAAATATATTACATTGATTATCTATTGTTTATATTAAAAATGTACAGTTTTTATTTTTCGCTTTGTAGCATCTCGTGTAGGAAATGATACAGTTCTCGGGTGGGAATGCCTATCTTCTGCGCAATGCGGCGTTTGAAAGTGCTGACGCCTGTGGCGGAGTAGTGCATCCAATCAGCCAGATCCTCCAGCGAGGCGTTGGGGTACAAGAGCATATAGGTGCAGAAGACATTGTCGCGGTTGGAGAGTTGGTAAGTCTCCAGTTGAGATAGCCAGTCGCGGAGCTGAGGTTCTAAGTCTTTTTTGAGTTCGTTGTAGTCGTTCCACTGTTTGCGAGGGCGTGGGTAGGTCGCGCGGATATTGGAGAGTTGTGCGCTGATAGATAGGTCTTCTATCTGATGATGAGCCACTTGCAAGCGGCGAGCAGCATATCGGCGGTGCAGCACGATAGCAATGACCAATAGCAAGCAAGCTACGATAAGGCATAGGAGCGTAATCCACGCCCAGCGGTACGGATGGGGATTTGCCAGATGCTCTTTCAGCAGCGTGAGCGCACCGCGGTATTTGCCGACTTGTGCGTTGAGCAAGCGGTTGGCATCTTGGCGTGCGTGGGCATAACGGCTCAGCAGTTCAATATCGTTGTTGGCTTTGGCATCCTGCATGAGGCAGTAGTAGGCATTGACCAGTTCGTTAGGCGTAGCGGAATGCTCCACAATAATCTGTGCGTAAGGCAAAGCCGCTGCTTGGTTGCCCATGTCGAGATAGACTTGCATGAGTTTCTTATAGGTATAGAGGCGGTCTTCTTCGTACTGCCAGAGGTCTAAAGCTTGGTGGAAATAGTAGAGGGCAGAGTCGTATTGGAGTTGCTCGTAGAAATAGAGACCTTTGGTTTCGTAGTAGCGCGCGAGGTAGTAGTTGTCTAAGTTGTAGGATTGGGCGATACGGAGTACGCTATCTGCCTGAGCAAAGTGGTGAAGGTAGGTATGGAACTCGCTGACATCCAATAAGGTATGCGCGTAGTACCAGTCTTTGCCACTGGCTTTGAATGCCTCGTTAGAGCGAAGGAAGAAGATGAGGGCGAGGCTGTCGCTCTCGTTTTGTTTGGCTATATGCGCCAAGCAGGAATTGATACGTCCGCGATAAATAAGATCGCATATCTGCGCGCGGTCGGCTGCGATATAATGCTCTGCGGCTTGAGTGATCTGGTCAGCAAGACTGAGATGGCGCCCCATGTAGTAGTGGGCTTTGCCGAGTTGGTTGTGTAGGAAGAGGCGGCCGAAAGGGTTATCAAGCGCGTGAATGGCTTGCAGAAGTACTATGGTGTCATCATAGAGCACGTGCTCGTTTTGGTCCAGACTATCTGCAAGACAAACCACCTGCTTCGCCTCCTGCCAATGGCAAAAGGATAGCAAACGAATCAATACTATGAACAAACAGATATTTCGCATGGTAGCTGATTTTGAGTGCAAAGGTAGTAAAAAAAATCGAATCTGTCAAGTGTACTGGGGAAATGTACATGTTTTTATGGGAATAATAATTGATAATGTGAGAGTTGTGGAGATTTTGTACAGTTGAAAATGTACTATATACATATTGACACTGCAACCACAAAACGACAAGAATTATTTTAAACAACAACTTAAACAACATCAACCAACAACATTCCGCTCGCCAACACCGCGAGCGGCGAAGAATCTTATGTACGTGACAACTGGTACATAAATCCCCATAAAAACAAAATCACCTGTACCGTGGGGCACAGGTGATTTTTGTTGATATCAATCTATTGATTAGTAGGATGTGCGTTGAGTAGCAGCGTAGCTGATCTTCAGTGCGTATGCACGGCGAAGCTCTTGCTTGATATCTGCAATAATACCCATCTTAGTCTCCTTATCAGCCTTGATAGACACCGTCATCAAACCTTGGTCTTGCTCTTTCATAGAAGAACGCTCGTTGATGATATAATCACCAATCTCCTTAGCGTCTGCGAAAGCATCGTCCAACTGGATACGTGTCTCAGCACCGTATTGCTTGCGGAACTCAGCTGTAGGTGTACCTACATAAATGTAACGAACCAATGATTTTTTCTCAAGTTTAGTGAGCTCAGTTGCTTGTGGGTTCTGGATTTGAACCTTGTATGTAACCTCCTTCATAGAGGTAACAGACATGAAGAAGAAGAGCAACATGAAGATGATATCTGGCAATGAACTGGTGTTCAAAGCAGGCATCTCGCGTTTGTCGTTTCTACGAATTTTTGCCATAATTACTTTCCTCCATAATTTTTAGGTTCAGCCTCAGAAATCTTTTGAGGATAAATCTTTTGGATTTTCTTTTGCCACTCTTCATCCAACTCTGTGTAAGCAGTATGGAAGTACTTTTGAGCGCATTCCTCACGCA
>JAZUCY010000070.1:0-3456 GCA_045639365.1 Paludibacteraceae bacterium | reverse complement strand
ATCCATGAAGAAAAAAGACAAAAAATCTGGATAGAAGGAATAGGTTCTCTTGATGGTATTGTGTACAACACTGCAACAACAATGTATGGTAGTGGAAAAAAAGTCTTGTTGTGTGCCTATCACAACAATGATTGCTGTTATACCACAGATTATACAAGTTATGCTTCATTAGGCTGTGTTTACAATGATTCATTCTTTACTGCTACGGAAGAAGTTAATTCATACGCACCATCAGCCCAAAAGATTATGTACAACGGTCAACTCCTCATTCTCCGTGACGGCAAGACCTATAATGTTATGGGAGTAGAGGTGGGAAAATAACCCTTAACCTAATTGAATTATCTATTGATTACTTGCCCAGTTCTATGTGAGCTGGGCAAGTTTTTTTATGCTCGTATGAGAGAAAAATTGCAGAAATGGTAGCACATACCATTTCTGCTGCATTTGTGGTAAATGCTACCACCGCAGTATCAATAAAAAGCAGTAATTTTGCAGCGTGAAAATGAACTCAAAACAAATACTTTGCGAGCACGTCAATCGCCTGCTCCGAGAACGAAACATCACCAAAAGTGAATTGGCTGAAGGCATCGACATGGACAAATCCAATCTCGGTAAAATGCTCAATGGGCAGCACCCGTTTGACCTTAATCTGCTTGACCCAATAGCTGAGTTCTTCGGGGTGGATGGTGAAGAGTTGATTAGAACAGAAAAAGATAATGAGATAGTCCGATACATGGATAAAAACACAACTATCATTGCAATAAGAACAAACAAAGATATTACCGAAAACATCTTACAACAAATAGCTAAAATATTATGACCAAACAAGAATGTGCGATTAAGTATATCACAGAGAACTATCTGGATTATAGACGATTGAGGCATGACATTGTTGCAGATAAGCTGCAAGTGCGCGTCGCGCACAGTTTAGAGGACGCTTCGCTACAGAACGCCCCAATGGGGCTACAGTTTAGAGGCTCAGAATCTTGGCGAGAGATGACGAAGCATGACATCAACTCTATCGTGTGTCACTGTGCGCAGGAGTACGATGCGAATATCACCTCACGCGAGGTGATGACTGCTCTGCAATCGGATTTAATACCCGATGTGCATCCGCTGAGGGAGTATATCAATGCGCTACCTCGCTACACACCCGATCAACCTGATTGGATCGACTTTGTCGCTCAACAGGTTCGGGTGCGCGAGAGTAGCGCAGACCGCCCTAAAGGGCTGTCAGAACGCACTGCGTGCTGTCAGACCACGATGTTGTTAGACCGCCCCTATGGGGCTGAGAGACCAACGAATCTAACAGGCGAAGCTGATCTAACAATAAGCGAAGCGCACGGTCTAACTTCTAACAGCTCGCAACGCGAGCGGTCTAAAGCTGACCGCCTATGGCGCGCTTGCTTCAAAAAATGGTTTGTGGCGATGGTGGCGAGTTGGATGATGGACGAGGTGGTGAATCATCAGGTGCTCGTGCTGATTGGTAAACAAGGTATCTTTAAGACTACTTGGTTGGAACACCTCATACCGCCACATCTGCGTGCATATGCGTGTAAGTTAGCGAATAGCAACGATCTGAACAAAGATGAACGCTTGCGTATTGCGGAGTTTGGGCTTATCTCGCTAGATGAGATTGATTCCATGAACAACCGTGAACTCAACCAGCTGAAGTCGGTCATCACCGCCACGGATGTGAACGAGCGTGCGGCGTATGCCTACACCAAGGAGCGCAGGGTGCGGTTGGCGAGTTTCTGTGCGAGTGGTAATAGGCGGGATTTTCTGACGGATATCACGGGCAATAGGCGTTGGTTGCCGTTTGAGGTGGAGAGCATACAGAACCCGTTTTATACGATAATCCCTTACGAGCGACTATATGCCCAAGCTAAAGCTTTGGTGGAGGAGGGAATATTCAGCTATTGGTTTGACATGGAGGAGATGGAAGTGTTGGAGGCGCACAACGAGGAGTTCCGTGCGTTGGAGAATGAAGAGGAGTTGTTGCCACTCTTGTTTGACAAACCCGCAGAAGGTAAGGGGGAGTTTATGACCACGGCGGAGATTAGCGATCGGTTAGCGACTTATGGAGGCATCAAAAAACCGATGAGCATACGCAAACTCAATGCCATACTGGAGCATCATGAATTCAAAGCCGCTCGTCCATATGTGGATGGCAAACAAGTGCGAGGATGGCTGGTGTATAAGCGCAAACAGGATGAAATAGAAATCAAACAAAAAGAATTAGCCAATAAGTCACAAAGACATGAAGACATCTTATATTGATAAATTCGCGGGCGCGCGGGCGTGAGTTTTTATAAATTACTTGTCTTATGTGTCTTATGGCTTAAACTAAACTATTAACCCTAAAACTTATTGAATTATGGCAAAAGTAACATTTATGGATGGGATTGCAACCATCAGTGGGAGAATCGGTGATACCATCTATCGCCGAACAGCATCAGGCAAAACAATCGCCTACAAAGCACCTCAGCAAACCTACCACAAACCGACACCAGAGGAACTCAATCATCGCAATCGCTTCGCATTGGTATGCAAACTGGTAAGCCTACTATTGGCAGACACAGCCCAACGCCAAGCATACGAAAAAGCGTTTAAGAAGAACCCAGCAGGCATGAAAACGCTCCGACAGTATGTATTCAAACAACTATGGAACGGATTACCAAAATAACGGGCAATGGATAGAAGTGCCCGCAAGTTCCCTGCGGGCTTCGCGACCACTTCGCGACCACTATATCATATCGGTGGCTGAGATGTACCACATCCCTAAACACTAAACACTAAACACTAAACTAATATGCAAGTATCCTTTCAATCCCCAGTAGCGGGTCTCATTGGCAAATTGGAGTACAATGGCAAGTTTTACATCCGCAAGATTCACGGTAAATACATCTTGCAGCGTTGTCCTAATCGCCAAAACCATATTCCCACACCCCGCGAGAAAGCCAACCAACAACGGTTTATTCAGCACTATAGAAAGACCAAACCTCATAATTCATAATTCAAAATTCATAATTCTTATGAAGTCCCGAACAAAAATTGAACTCTCCCGCGCAGCGGGTGTGAGTCCAGAGACATTTCGCCGTTGGCTAAGGACTGACCGTGCTTTTTTGGAGGCTAACAACATCCGCCCCACCACCAAGCTCTTTCCACCCAAAGTGGTCAAATACCTCTGCGACAAATACGCCATCGACCTCTAAACCCTAAACACTCATTACTAAACAAGAAAAATCGCCCTTTACGCGATTTTTCTTGCATATCTCAAAATAATTCACTACCTTTGCAGTCGGAAATAAAAACTAATGAAAGAAAATCAACAAATAGAGTTCAAGCAATCGTGGCGTGATGAATACCTGCAATATCTCTGCGGGTTTGCTAATGCACAAGGTGGCACTTTGTACATCGGAATTGATGACAATGGTACTATCTGTGGCATTGCTA
>JAZUCY010000069.1:0-10097 GCA_045639365.1 Paludibacteraceae bacterium | reverse complement strand
CTTTTTGTTCATTTTATGAGTAAACCTATTTCAGTATAAGACATTAAGATTCCTATTCGCCGTTTATGTTATATTCGAACATAGGTGCATTTTTTTTGTGCTACATCTTGCACGAATGAAAAAAATATTGTACCTTTGCAGGCGCAAAGGTTGAAATGACTCTTCCTTATTATTTCACTGTTACTGCTATGACAACTTTAACACAAGAACAGAAAGAGGCTCAAATGGCGAGCATGAAGTCATTTGATGAAGAGATGCCTTCAGTGGGTATCTTTTGGTATGATGCTCAAGAACATGAGTTTTTTGGTGTGTACAAGAAAGAGCTTACTCCCAAAATGATTGAGGAAGCAGCAGATAAGGGGTTACCTTTTATCAATTATCCCAAATTGCATCGCCAAGTTTGGAAAGAGCAGTATTTCCGAGCTTTGGCTGCACATAAGCCAACTCGCTTTACAGGAGATTACACAATGATACCTCGAGGTCGTGTTGCATGGAACATTGATAAGTTCATTGTTTTTGTTGGCAAATGGGCGGAAGATGTACAAGACGAATTGACAGAGCTAATCAATCAGCACTTTGCGTTGCCATTTTTTGAGTTCGTATATGATGAGCATTGGGATTTAGGACATGGCTGGTCAGGTGACTTTTAAATACCAACTATTGGTAAGGATATAGATCAAGAATAATGCGAAACGCTCACGTGTTGCACGTGTGCTTTTCTGCATATTGGAAGGCGAGGGAGTGGATGCCCGAAAGAACCAAGTGCGGTTAGTCCACGTTTTTGCAAAAAAAATAAACATATAATCCAAATAGTTATGAAAAAACTTTTCTCTCTCATGCTCCTTCTCGCGTGCACTATCGCGCTGGTAGCACAAAGCAACAACAACCAGGACGAAGTTGTTAAGATTGAAAAATGGAACCAACAAGCCTATCGCCAAGGCGAAGTGATTGTCAAGTTCAAAGCCGATGGCGCAGTGCAGATGCGCAAGAACGCCAAAGGCAAGTTCCAGACTGCCAGTATCAGTCAAGTAGATGCCCTCTTTGCTGAACTCGGAGTAGAGGAAGTAGAAGAACTCATGCCTAATGTCGGCGCCCGCAAAGCGCCACGCCGCATGCGTGCATACAACGGTACAGAGGTAAAAGACCACGACCTCAGCAAACTCTACCTCATTCGCTTCAGCGAGCAAGTGGCTGCGCCTATGAGCAATGCAGGCGAGATGCGCACCGTCCACCAAGTGGTCGAGCAACTGCAAGCCCTTGACGAAGTAGAGTTCGCCGAACCTAACTATATGGTCTATGCCCTCTCCACCGACATCAGCGGCAATGGCAACGGTAATGGCAACGGTAATGGTAACGGCAACAAGTTCGAGGACGAACCGCTCTATACCCAACAATGGGGACCAGCAGCTATCGGTCTGCCATCTATCTGGAACAAACCTTTCATTACCGACAAACGCCCTGTGATTGCGATTATCGACACAGGTGTGGACACCGAACACCCTGACCTCAAAGACAACATGTGGGTGAACGAGAAAGAAAAGAACGGTGTCACAGGCAAAGACGACGACGGCAACGGCATTGTGGACGATATCCACGGCTACGACTTTGTGAATCAAACAGGCGGCATGGCAGACTTCAACGGTCACGGTACCCACTGTGCAGGTATTGCTGCGGCAGTTGGTCACAACGGTATTGGTATCACAGGCGCCAACCCCGATGCGCTGATTATGCCTATCACCGTCATGCAATCCGACGGTACAGGCGATGTGGCAACCATCATCAAAGGTATTGACTACGCCGCAGCCAATGGCGCAGATGTCATCAGCATGAGTTTGGGTGGCTATGGCTACTCCCTCGCCGAAGAACAAGCCCTCGGCAAAGCCTACGCTACAGCAGTGATTGTCGCTGCTGCGGGAAATGACTTTAAGTGTATCAATCAACACTTTTGCCCTATCAACAAGCACAATATGAATGCCCCAATGTACCCTGCTGCATTCCAATTTGTATTGGGAGTAGAGGCAGCAGCGGATAAGCAAGGCAACTTAGCAAGTTTCAGTAACTTCGACGATGATGGACCAATTTTCTCACAATATGGTAGCGAGACACAGCTCTACAACTATGAACTTCGCGCGCCAGGTCAAAGTGTAGTAAGTACTTTCCCCAAAGGTCAATACCGCGCTATGAATGGTACCTCCATGGCATGTCCATTGGCAGCAGGTGCCATTTCTCGCCTATTGATGCACAAGGAGTACAACAGTTGGGAAATCCTCTTTGGCGATCTTATTCATACCCGCACCAACGGTATAGGCAATATCGATATGAAAGCAGCATATAATATTACCGATGAAGATCGCAAGCCAACGCTTTCACTCGTAACCTACTACCTCACCGATACTTTGGGTGACAACGATGGTCGTCCCGATGCAGGTGATACGATTGCTATCTATCCAATACTCCGCAACGAATGGGGCAACGCCGAGAATATCAAAGTATGGATGGAGTTGGCAGAATTGGAGAATGATACGATAGTCAGATTCTTAGAACAAGAGGTGGACTTCGGTATGCCACTCAGCAGTTACGCCAAGAACAAATCCGCAAACCCTATCCGCTTTGTGATCGATAAGAATGTAGTGGATGGTCGTCATATCAGCATGGTGCTCAAAGCTACTTGTGACAATATCCAAGAACCATTAGAGCAAGAAGTTATCCTTACCGCTGAAAATGGCGTAGAACTTGGCGGTATAATCATGGAAGATTTAACATTATACCCTAATGTGCATTACATTGTGAGGTCTCCTTTTGGGATTTCAGATGGAGTAACTTTAACACTTAAACCTGGTGTGAAAATCGATTTTAAAGGTGGAAAACTTTCTTTAGCGAAAAATGCGAAGTTAATTGCTCATGGAAAACCAGATAGTTTGATAGTTTTCAATGCTGGCATTTTTTATTTAAATGGGGATACATTAAAATATTGTAAATTTGAAAATGCTGATTGTCAAAACTTTTTTAGTGGCAGCACTTCTTTTGAAAATGTAATAATTGTCAATAATAAAGCTAGTGGTTCAGTAGGAAGTACTGGATCTATGTTTACATTTAGAAGTATCGTAAAAAGCAATATAACCAATACATATGCACCTTACATGATTTACAATGGTGGATTAATTCATACCACTACTGCCACGCATAATAATTTTTGCAATAATTATTCTGGAAGAGCGGTAGTAACTGGCAGTAACTATCAACGAGCAGGCATAAATAATAATATCGTTAACAATGGTAGCCATTTTAGTTCCTCTGGTTCATCGATAGAAGTCATTGATGTACCACAGTACTGGGGAAGTAATAGAGAAAATATCATTCGTCAAAAGTTTTCTGATATAGAAAGCGGTTCGAGTTTTCTTTACTATGATTTGTCTACACGTTTAACACGACCTAATCCAGAAGCCCACGGTATCGTTTGGAAAGTAGTGGTCAATGGCTACGATGCGCAAGATGAGTTTGAGATGCTTCCACCGCTTGGTGTTGGTAAACATAAATTTGAAGTATATTTCAACCGTCCAATGGACACATCTGTTGTACCTCACATTTCTATGGGAGTACGCTCGCCTTATACGCATAACGCCATTGCTGAAGATGGCAGTTGGAGTGCCGACAGCACCATTTATACCGCATATCTCACCATCTCAGGTAAAACCGCTTCCGATGGTCTCAACCGCATTTATGTCTATGGAGCAGAAGATGATGAGCATTTCGAAATTCCTGAAGAGAATGTCCGCTTCAATGTACAAGTCGCTGCTGCCGGCTCACTCAGTACAGGACTGATGGCAGAAGCAGGACTTGGCAAAGTTGCTCTCACATGGCAAACCGATGAAGAAGACTTCGAAGACCTTCTCGGCTATAATGTATATCGTTACACCACTGATACCGCAGGCATTAGTAGCGATACCATTTGTATCAACCAAACCGTAATTGATGCACAAGATTCTGCCTTTGTGGACTTTGATGTTGTGCCAGGCGAAACCTATTACTACTACATCAAGCAACTCACTACTGCCCTCACTTCTTATTCCCTCTCCAACCCTGTCGCAGCCACCCCATTAACCGCACAAAAGGGTGATGCCAATGGTAGCATGAGCGTGGATGTAGCGGATGTGGTAACAGAAGTCGCATACCTCACAGGCAATAATCCTCAACCATTTATCTTTGAGGCAGCAGATGTCAATAGCGACAACACCGTCAATATCCTCGACATTGTAGGTACAGTCAATATCATCACCAACCCTGCGGCTTCTTCGCTTGGCTTCTCAGACGACAACACCGCCACCTACAGTATCGAGAATGGCATTCTCTATGTGGAAACGCCAGTCGTTCTCGGTGGTGTGCAATTCACTTTTGATGCAGAAGCAGAAATCTTCGCACTCGAGGCGCTCAACGGCTTTGAGCAAATCACTTGGAACACCGCAGAGAACTTCAACTTCATGGCATACTCTATGAGCGGCAAGACCCTCGGTGTAGGCAAGCATGCTTTGCTCTATGTCGGCGATGCAGCTATGAATAAGATAATCTTGAGTAATACCAAGGGGCATAACATACCTGCTATCCAACGCACCACCACCGACCTCTCATCGGTAGAGGCGATGCAAATGCGCTTACCAAGTCCTAACCCATTCACCACCCAAGTGAATATCCCATACGTGGTAGGACAAACAGGTGCGCACCAAGTTCGCTTTGTATTCACCAACATTGCAGGTCTGGTAGTAGATTCATACACCACTACCAACACCTTCGGCGAGTACACTTATACATGGCAACCTACAGGCTTACAAGAGGGCGTGTACTTTGTGACATTGCTTGTGGACGGCAAGAAAATGCAAAGCTGCAAGTTGATAAAAGTGAAGTGAAATATATAAAAACACAGGAATTTCAATCTTTTTGCTCAAATTATTTTGTCATATCAAAATTGTTTTGTAATTTTGCAACCGTTATTAATTCAACGGCGGTTGCAAAATGCAAAACTAATAAAATAAAAGAGTTATGAAGTTCTATGATCGCGAAAAAGAGACCGAAGAGTTGCTGCGTATTCGTCAATTAACCATAGATGATTGCAGTCGCATGACTTTGGTTACAGGGCGCAGGCGTATTGGAAAAACCACACTGATACAACGCACGTATGCCGACGGAGCGATGGTATATCTATATGTCAAGCGTCGTAATGAGAAAGAATTGGTACGAACATTTTGTGAAGCAATACGTGCACAAATTGATGTGTTCATACCTAACGGTATTGCACAATTTGCAGATTTATTACGCCTCCTATTAGAGTATAGTAAGCAGCACCCGTTTACTCTTGTGTTGGACGAATTCCAAGAGTTTGTGCAGGTTAATAGCGATATATTTCAAGATATGCAAGAACTTTGGGATACGTATCATAGTCAAACGCATCTCAATCTTATTATTAGCGGGTCTGCTTATCGGTTGATACAAAATATCTTCATGGACAAAGGCGAACCACTATTTAATCGTGCCGATTTTATAATTCGTTTACAACCATTCAAATTGCCCGTCCTTAAGCAAATTATGCAGGATTATGCACCTTCATATCAACCAGATGATTTATTGGCACTATATATGATTACTGGTGGTGTGCCTAAATATATAGCATGGCTATTGGACAACAATTGTCAGACATATCAAAAAATGTATCAATATGTATTTTCGGATATGTCACATTTTTTAGAAGAAGGCAACACATTGCTTGTTAGCGAATTTGGCAAGAACTATGGTGTCTATTTTTCAATTCTACAGGAAATGGCAAATGGTTGTTCTACTCAAGCCTCCATCGAAGCACAATTAGGAGGCATTTCTCTCGGTGGATACCTACGCCATTTAGAAGAGACCTTCCAACTGATTATACGAGAACGCCCTATTTTAGCGAAAAAAGAAACACAAACTGTGCGCTTTCGTATAAAAGATAATTTCTTGCGTTTCTGGTTTAGGTATGCAGATAAATATCATTTTATGATTGAAATGCAAAACCATCAAGGACTTTGTAAATTAGCTTTAGATGATTTTTCCACCTACTCGGGCATGGTTTTAGAGCAGTACTTCCGCCAACAATTAGCAGAAAGTGGATTGTACAAAGAAGTAAATGCTTGGTGGCAAAAACGTGCAATAACATACGACGAACAACTCATAGATGCTGAAGTAGATGTAATAGCACTATCCATAGAAGGCAGAAAAGCATTAGTAGGAGAAGTAAAACGTAATCGCGAGAAATACAACCATTCACTTTTTATGGCAAAAGTCAATTATCTCAAACAGACTGCTCTTAAGGGATATAGTGTGGAAACACACTTATACGATTTGCAGCAAATGTAAACAGAAAAATAAAGATATGAAACGCTTACTCATATACTTACTCACTATACTATCAAGTAGTATATTGGCAGCGAATACCATCTCCCTCTCTTCCGTCAGCGGTACACCGCAGACGGAAGTGGAGGTAGTCGTATCGCTCGACAATAGCGATGCCATCTCTGCCTTGGAACTTACCATTCCTCTCGGCGAGCATTTGCAATATGTCAACGGCTCTGCCGTATTGGCTTCCACCCGCAGCAATGGACACCAGATCTCTGCTGCACAAGTAGCACAAGACATGCGCATTTATGTCTATAGCCTCAACCTCAGCACGCTGCAAGGTAATACGGGCGAACTATTGCGCTTCCGTTTGCTTTTAGGCAACGAACCTGCCGATTATGAGCTTACTCCAAACGTGGTATTAAGTAATGCACAAGGCACATCGCTTGAGGCAAGCGTAAAATCAGGTCAAGCAACTATCCTCGCACCGAAATTGCAAATCCTCACCGAGCAGATAGACTACGGACATATTCCTATTCGTGCGACCTATACCAAGAGTCTGCAACTCAAGAATGTGGGTACGCTTCCATTGGAGATTACCAATATAGCGATTGATGATGCACTCATCACGCCAGCACAGACGACACTTATTATCTCTCCATCCTCTACGGAGAGTGTCCCATTGACATACGCTCCTGTAGAGCGCGGAGCAATAACGCGTGAACTTATCGTCACCTCCAACGCTGTCAACGGTGAGCAGATAGCAACTATCATTGCCGATCCATATTCCGTCAACGAATTGCATGTAGGTTCTGCCAGTGGTATCGCCGATAGCATTGTGACTATCTCGCTCACGATGAACAACATGGAGCCTATCGTGGCAATGCAATGTGCGTTCAAACTGCCCAAGCAGTTGGAGTATGTAGCAAACAGTTTGGCGGTCAACGCTACGCGCAACAACGGACACCAAGCCCTCTCTACACTCCGCGGTGACACGCTATTCTTGGCTATCTTCTCCATGACCAACCAACCCTTGCACGCCAATGACGGCGAGATAGCCACCTTCCAACTCCGCCTCAACGGCTCATCGGGTACCTATTACCTCAAGCCCATCGATGTTGTACTCAGCAATATCACGGAGGAGAATATGGTATCTGCCACTTCGCAAGGCTCTGTGCGTATCAATGCCCCCAGCATCAGCAGTAATACGTCGCTCAGTTTTGGCAATATTTCTATCACCGAGCAAGCAATTGCCACATATAGCATACGCAACAATGGTAGCGCACCGCTGACTATTGAACGTGCAACTTTCTTGGCAGAGGGATATAGTGTAGTAGAAGAATTGCCATTGACGATTGCTAATAGCAAGTCGGCTACTATCACGGTGGCATATCAACCAAGTGCAGAAGGCGACTTCTCCACCACTATGAACCTCTACACCAATGATCCGAACAACCGCCTCAAATCGGTGGCATTATCGGGAAGTGTGTATGAGCCAAATGCGCTAACCCTTGATGGTGAAACTCTACAAGATGGTACTTATTCGCTGTCCATAGGATTAGAAAATTACACCGACATCGTAGCGGTGCAATATGACCTACATTGGCTGACCGATATGCAGACATCGCAATCTGCGTTTACTCCATCAGCACGCATAATTGGTCATACCTATAGCATTACTCCGATGGGCAATGGTACATACCGAGTAATCATTTTCTCCATGACCAATACACCTATTGCAGGACATAGTGGAGAATTACACAAGTTGCTATTCACACCATCAAATGGAAAAATAGATTATTGTGGCAGTCAGATTACCATTGATAATGTGGTTATTAGTTCTGCAAACGGAAAAGATAAAACATCTACCAAATCTTTCTCCTACACTGCTCAACAAACCAAATGGGCGACCGATTCTGCTATCGCTTGCGATACCTATACGTGGAATAATAAGATATACAACCAATCTGGTATATATGTAGATACGCTATCTTCTGTATTAGGCTGCGATAGTATTGTGACCTTGCACTTGACGATCAACGAAACGCAATATGCAGAGGAAACTGTAGTCGCGTGTGACAGCTATACTTGGAATGGCGAAACTTACAGCAAGTCAGGTGATTATACTTACAGTACCACTGCTGCTAATGGTTGTGATAGCATTGTGACATTGCATCTCACTATCAACTATACTCAGTACGCAGAGGAGAGTGTTACCGCTTGTGATAATTACACTTGGAATGGTGAAACCTACACTAAGAGTGGAGAGTACACTTACACTACCACTGCTGCTAATGGTTGCGATAGTATTGTGACATTGCACCTCACTATCAACTATACTCAATATGCAGAGGAAACTGTTACTGCGTGTGATAGTTATGCTTGGAACGGCGAAACTTACAGCAAGTCTGGTGACTATACTTACACAACAACCGCTGCTAACGGCTGCGATAGTGTTGTTACATTGTACCTCACTATCAACCAAACGCAATATGCAGAGGAGAGTGTAGTCGCTTGCGATAGTTACAGTTGGAATGGCGAAACCTACACTAAGAGTGGTGAGTATGTGTACACTACCGTTGCTGCTAATGGTTGTGATAGCATTGTGACATTGCACTTGACCATCAACCAAACGCAATACGCAGAGGAAACTGTAGTCGCTTGCGATAGTTACAGTTGGAATGGCGAAACTTACACTAAGAGTGGTGAGTATGTGTACACTACCGTTGCTGCTAATGGTTGTGATAGCATTGTGACATTGCACCTAACCATTCTGCCAGAGGCGGTTACTGAAACGGAAGAACTTGTTCTTTGCCTATCGGAGTTGCCATACGTATGGTACGGACAATTGATTACAGAGGAAGGATTCTACACCGCAACGGAGCAATATGCTGCTGGTTGCGATAGTGTGGTACACATGCTAACTTTGAACGTCTATGTACAGACTTTGCCAGAGCAAGTGACATTGCCTATCGCTCGTCAGGGAGAGGCAATTGATGTGACCATACCAACAGCAGAAATTCAAGCACACATTGCCGCTGAGACTTGGTACGCGCCTAACGCCGTTGTGGAGTGGTATATTCAGCATTTAGCAGATTGGGAAGCATTGACCGCAGAACCAATAAAGAATGGTACATCACAGGTGGTTCTGAAATATGCAGTTAATACCGATTGCGGTAGTGTAGAGTCTGATGAGATGACCATCTCCGTAAAGACTACTGCCGTGGAGAATATCCAATCATCAGAAATAGAGACCTACAAGATTATCCGCGACGATCAAGTGCTGATTATCCGAAACGGAAAGACCTATAATGCGCAAGGGCAACTCTTATTGAAATAATAGCGCGGAAGAATGAAAACGACATGTAGCGGAAGTGGCGGAAATTTCCGCCACTTCTGCGTATTTAACCCCCAATCGGTTATTAGATTAAGGTAAAACAGTGGTCAGTCTGCCGGAATACTACACGACAGTAACGAGGTGGTAACGGGGTGGTAACGGTTACGATGGCTGGAGACATAGAACAAGGCATAGAAAATAGATAAAAAAGAGTGTGTCTGCATTATGACACACTCTCTTCTCGGAATATTGATTCTCTAAAGGATTAGAGTTGTGGGCCAGCTGCAACGAGAGCTTTACCTGCCTCGTTGGTGGTGTACTTAGCGAAGTTCTTGATGAAACGACCAGCCAAGTCCTTAGCTTTCTCTTCCCATTGAGCAGCGTCAGCATAAGTGTCGCGTGG